>CAYVVX010000020.1:0-18952 GCA_964455315.1 uncultured Planctomycetales bacterium
CACGGAATGGACTTCTGACAAAGGAGTGTCGCCCCATGCCTCATGCTCTCCGCCTCCTGAATCTGATTATCGGGCTGACCGCGCTGCTCGCGCTGCCGGCGGTCGCGCCGGCGGCCGGGCCGCCCGACCTCCGTGGCGAACTCGCCGCCATTGCCGAGCATGCCGGCGTCGGGCGGATGCGGGTCGGTGTCCGCGTGGTCCGGCTCGGCGGCGCGGGCGAGCTGGTCTATGAGCAGCGCCCCAACGAGCCGTTCAAGCCCGCCAGCAATGAGAAGCTCCTGACCAGCGCAGCAGCCCTCAACCTCCTGCCTGACAGCTTCACCTATCGCACCGTGCTGGCCGTTCGCGGTGATGACCTGGTGATCGTCGGTGCCGGTGATCCGTCGATCGGCGATCCGCGGCTTGCGAAGGAGGCCAGGGAACCCGTCACCGCGGTGTTCCATCGCTGGGCGGAGAAGCTGCAGGCGGCCGGCATCACCTCCGTCGCCGGGAACCTCATCTTCGACGATCACATCTTCGAGCAGGAACACGTGCATCCGAGCTGGCGCGGGCAGTTCAACCTCGAAACCTGGTACGCCGCCCCGGTCGGCGGGCTCAACTTCAACGACAACTGCGTCGACGTGGTCATCGAGCGCGGGGCTGCCAACGGCAAGCCGGCCGTCGTCCGGCTGGTGCCGGACACGCCCTGGGTGGGGCTCACCGCCGGCGCCACCACCGCCGCCAAGGGCCAGCCGATCATCAAGCGGCTCGGCGCGGGACCGATCACCATCTCGGTGACCGGATCGGTCTCCACGGGCAACACCTCCGATCCCTTCTCCGTGGCCATCGTCGATCCCGGGGCGTACTTTGCCAGCACCGCCCGCACCGCGCTGGCGGCCAAGGGCATCCGCATCACCGGCGACACCCGCCGCGAGCGCGTCCGCCGCACCGACGGCACCCTGCCGGATCAGCTCAGGATCATCGCCGTTCACGAGAGCAGCATTCCCGACTGGCTCTGGCGGGTCAACAAGAGCAGCCAGAACATGTTCGCCGAAGCCCTCTTCAAGACCGTCGGCGCCTATGCCCACACCGTCGACCGCCCGCGCGTCGGCGGCAACGACACGGCCCGGGCGGCCGTTCGCGACTACCTGGCGGCGCTCAAGGTGCCCCTGGACGGCTGCGTATTCGACGACGGCTCGGGGCTCAGCCACGAGAACCGGGTCACCCCGGCGCTGCTGGTCGCGGTGCTGCGGTCGATGGATCGCCACCCGCGGCGGAACGTCTGGCTGGAGAGCCTGGCTGTCCCGGGCGAGGAGGAAGGCACCCTGCGCCGGCGGCTGAAGGATCTCGCCGACAGCGTCCATGCCAAGACCGGCACCATCAGCGGGGTCAGCTCGCTGAGCGGCTACGTCACCGACAAGTCCGGCCAGCGCTACGCCTTCAGCATCCTCTGCAACGACACCGAGCGGGCCAAGGGGGGCACCTCGGCGGCGCATAAGATCCAGGACGACATCTGCCGGAAGCTGGCGGGGTGGAAGGGAGCGAGGGAGACGGGGTCGCAGGTGGGGGGGTGAGCGCGCGGTCCGAGGGCGGTGTGATACCGGCGTCCCGTCGGTGAGGCACGGCCTGGCCGCGCATGGATACACAGCGCGCATCGCCTCCAGGTCACAGGCTCATACCGCCTGGCGGTCCGGCTGATAGTGCAGAACGAGCAACTGATCCGCCTTGAGCGGAAGGCAGGCATAGGCGCGCCCCTGGTCGTCGGTGAATTCGACCTCGTAGGTGTCGGGGGCCAGCGGTTCGACGACGGTGCCCACCTGGCCGCGGCGCAGGCCGCGCTCGGTGAGATCCTCGGTCAAAGCCACGACGTCCAGAAGTTCGATCTTGTCGCGCATAGCGGGCACCTGCATTGATTATAGCACGAAGCAACTGGTCAGCCGAGGGAAGTCCTCGCCGCCTCGCACCATCCACAGGCTGCGGATGAGGACGGCCCCGCGCGGACCGGGCACCTCCACATCGAGGGTATAGCGCTGCCCGTAGGCATCCTTCTCGCCCGGGACGGCATCGCCCTCGCGGGCGGCGGCCAGGAGGACATCCCGCAGTCGCCCGGCATCATCCGCGTTCCAGCCCAGCGACGCGGCAAACACCCTCGCTTTGTGCCGGCCGCGCGGGTGGCTCAGATTGAGGCAGTAATCCCGGAGCTTGTCGATCGTCACCACCGCCCGATCGCCGTGCGGCAGGGTCATGCCGTGGCCCCCTCGACGAGACGAGTTTTGTTGCAGGCGCCACCACGGTAGTGGTCGGCGTTGTCGTCGAACCTGGCGACCAGTTGGGCGATGATGTCGGGTACGTCGCTCATGGCGGGAGAATACTTCGCCGCGAACGGAACGGCAACGCTTCACAGCCTGCATGAAAGGGCTGCTGCTCACTCGCGGGGGATCTTTCCAGCCGCAGCGTCCGGATGCTCGCGCAGGTAGATGCGGTACAGTTCGAAGAACGTCGGTCCGTCGAGGAGTTCGACCTTCGGGTTGCGGCGGCGGACTTCCTCGGTGACGGCGAGGTACCACTCGGGGCCTCTGAGGATGGCCCGGAACCAGTGGAAGGGCAGCTTGCGCTTCGCGATGCGATCCAGCATCAGGTCGGCGGTCTTGTTGACGTCGTGGCCGAGGTCGTAGTCGGCCTGCATGACCGGCATGTCGCCGTGCAGCAGTGACGCGGGGATCTTCTGGGGCACGATGCCGTTGGGGCTGAAGCGGGCGTAGGCGTCGAGGCCGGCGGAGTTCAAGCCCGGGGCGAAGCCGTCGATGATGAAGCCGGTAACGGTGATATCCCAGCGGCGGTACATGGGCAGGCAATGGTTCGCCCAGGCGTCCAATCCCGAGGGCAGACCTGACTCCGCGCGCGGCTCCTGGAGCATGCCGGGATTGAGGTAGCCGGCCCCGTTGTCGGCCGCGGCGAAGTAGTCGTTGGGCGTGGCGGTGCGGCGGAGGTGGTCGAGGATCATGGGCGCCCGCCGCTCGATCATGGGGCTGATGCACCACATCAGCGGCAGCTTTCCGCGGGCGGGGTTGTCCCAGACGGAATGCATGAACTGGTAGACCCACGCGGTCGAGTCGTAGTCGCCGACGTAGTAGATCATGAACTCGCGGCCGTCGAGGTTGAGTGCGCCGTCGGCGTTCAGGTAGCCGCGGCGGATGAGGTCCGCGCGGGTTACCCACGGCTGCGGGTAGCGTTCCTTGAGCGGGAAATGCTGCCAGAAGGAACCGTTGGCCATGGCGGCAAAGCCGATGGCGTCGGCGTCGACGAAGGCGTTGTAGGCGCTGATCACGCGGGAGGTTTCCCACTCGGTGGGGACCGGCTCGTGCTTGCCGCCGCCGGGGCAGGCGGTGGTGTACTTGTAGGCCCAGGGGGTGAATCCGCCGACGTGGATCATCCGCTCGCGCCCGCCGTGCTCGTACGCGGAGAGCATCATCGCCTTGAGCGTGCTTAGGTCGGCGCCCGGCGGCTGGTCGGGATCATCCACCGGAGGTTCGTCGCCCCACACGCTCAGATCGAAAAACCAGCCCCTGCGGGCGACGAAGAAGTCGTGATTGGTCAGGGTGTGCTGGTTGGGATCGGCCCGGCGGGAATGCTTCCGCCAGTACTGGTCGATGTAGTAACCGGCATAGGTCGCGTCCACCTTGCCGGTGTCGAGGTAGTGATGCTTGAGCCACAGGTGGGCGTCGCACTTGGCGCTGCCGGTCGAAGGCAGGTCGGTGTCGGGGATCGTGCCGCGGCCGGTGAACAGCGGCGCGCCATCCTCCCGCAGCAGCCGGCGGACCACGGGAAGCTTCGGCCCGGTGGCCACCAGGGCGTGGTACGCGCTGCCCGGCGACGGGTCGTAGCGGACGGCAACCAGGTCTTCGACCCCCGCGATGGTCGACGCCAGGTTGCTGGTGGCCGCCACCGCCGGGTCGTAGAGCACCACCCCGCGGATGTCCCGGCGGAAGGTCTTGATCAAGTCGGCCAGGCTGCCGGCCGCGCGCCGCTCCCGCCCGTGGAGCCAGCCGCCTTCCGCGCTCATCCGCTCCAGCCAATAGTCATCCACCAGCACGTTGCCGTTGCGGACGAAGCGGACGTACAGCCGCGGCGCATCCCGGTTGACGATTCCCTGGAGCGTCGCCACCACGTGGGCGTGGTCCCATGCGGCCGCCACCTGGGCCGGTTCCCTGGCGTCGAACCGCAGCGCCGGGGTCAGGTCGTAGATCACGATGGGCTCGGGCCCGGCGGCCATGCCGGCCACGCTGCCTGCCAGCAGGAGCGGCAGATTCATGGTGTTGGTCTCGACAGGTGCGGAACCTTGTCCCGGCGCGCCTGCGCCGGGACCGGGGATGCAGGCTGTGATAGGCGAAGATCCCCGTCCACGCAACCAAAGCCTGTTGTGAGCCGTCGCTAAGGTCGATAACCTCAATCAGGGGCGAGGGCCTGCCAGCACACCCGAAGGAACGCCGCCGCTGCCCCTGGATTCGAGGCGTCATGCCCGCGCACGAACTCGAACAACGCCTGAGTGAGCACCTCACCGAAGCCGGCCTGCTGGCACCGGGCGAGCCGGTCGTGGTGGCCGTGTCCGGCGGTTCGGATTCGGTGGCGCTGCTGCACCTGCTGGCGGCCCACAACGCCGGCCGGGCCGCGCCGCACCCGCTGCACGGCGTGCACCTGAACCACCGGCTGCGCGGGGAGGCTTCCGACCAGGACGCGGAGTATGTCCGCCAGCTCTGCCGATCAATCAATATCTCATGCACTATTGAATCATGTGATGTCGCCGCGCTGGCCTCCGCCGAGGGTCTCTCCCTGGAGGAGGCCGGTCGCAAGCGGCGTTTCGAGCTGTTCGAGCGGGTCTGCCTGACCGTCGGGGCGAAGGTGGTCGCGCTGGCCCACCACGCGGACGACAATGCCGAGACCGTCCTGCATCGGATCGTCCGCGGCACGGGTCTCCGGGGGCTGGCCGGCATCGCCCCCGTGCGCCCGCTTCGCCGCGGTGGTGACATCCGCGTCATCCGCCCGCTGCTGCAGGTCCGTCGCCAGGAGATCGAAGCCTACCTCGCCGACCGCTCCATCAGCGCCCGCGAGGATGCCTCGAATCAGCTCACCACGCATACTCGCAACCGTGTCCGCCACGAGGTTCTGCCCCTGCTCCGCGAGCGGTTCAACCCCCAGGTGGTCGAGGCGTTGCTGCGCCTGGCCGACCAGGCCGCGGGGCTCGAAGCCTACCTCAGCGAGACTGGCGAGCGGATGCTCGAATCCATGATCGTGGACCGGCTGGACGGGCAGATCGTCCTGCACGGTCCGTCGCTGGCCCGCAAGCCGCAGGTGATCGCCACGCAGCTGGTGCGCCAGGCGATC
This sequence comes from uncultured Planctomycetales bacterium, assembly GCA_964455315.1. Taxonomy (GTDB): domain Bacteria; phylum Planctomycetota; class Phycisphaerae; order UBA1845; family PWPN01; genus CAYVVX01. Next base: position 5,362 of record CAYVVX010000020.1, read on the forward strand.
ACCCGCCTGGGCGCCCCCGAGGGCGACCTCAGCCGTCGCCACCTGCTGGCGGTGGTCGAGCTGGCCGGGCGATCGGAAGGGAGCAAGACCATCGACCTGCCGGGAGGGCTGCGCGTGTCGCGGCGCTATGCCCGGCTGATTTTCGAGTACACCGGCACCGACGTCACCGACCTGCTGGACAGCGCCGAACCGCTGGACGTCCCGGTGAGCATGAACGGGAGGACGACGTTGCCGGTCCGGGGGCTGGAGATCGACTGCGAAGTCGGCGAGGTCTCGGCCGAGGCCATCGCCGCTCACCTCACCGGGTTGTCGGGCAAGGCGCGAAGCGGTGACGAGGAATGGCTCGACGCCGACCAGGTCTCGCCGCCGCTGCTGGCCCGCCGCCGGCGCCCCGGCGATCGCTTCTTCCCGCTGGGCATGAGCGGCGTCAAGAAGGTCTCCGACTTCTTCATCGACACCAAGATCGAGCCCGCACAGCGCGAGCGGACGGTCATCCTCTGCGACCAGCTCGGGCCCATCTGGATCGTGCCCCTGCGGATCGACCAGCGGGTGCGGCTGACCCGGGCGACCCGGCGGGTGCTGCGCATGCGCGTCCGGCCCATGGGTGCGGATGGCACTTGAGGGCGCAAGGCGTAGAATGCTCCGCGGTCTCGACGTGAAACGATCCTGGCTCATCCCGTTGACGCTCTTCGTGCTCGCGGCCGGCCTGCGCGCCGGCTGGGTCATGCACCGGTATTCCGGTGAGCGCGGCGCGGTGCTGGAGTACCCCGACGAGGATGCCTACTGGCGCGCCGCCCGGTCGCTGGCGTCCGGCGACGGCCTGGTCGATGAATTCGGCTTTCGGGCCACCTACATGCCGGCGTATCCGGCGTTCCTCGCCCTGTTCACCGGCCTGGGCAACCCCTTGTTCGGGGTACGCATCGTTCAGGCGATCCTCGGCGGGCTCATCGCTCCGCTGACCTGGCTGCTGGCCAGGCAATGGTGCCGCGGCGGCGATCAGCTCTGCCATCCGCAAGATATCCACATGATCGCCGGGCTCGCCGGTCTCGCGGCTGCCTGCGACCCCTTCCTGGTCTTCTTCTCCGGGTTGCTGCTGACCGAGGCGCTGTTTGCCGTCGCGGTGGTCGGGGCCTGGACGCTTCTCCTGGCGGCATGGCAGCCCGATATGACCCGCGGGCGCGCCGCTTGCCGGGCCATCGCGGCCGGGCTGACCCTGGGTGTGGCGGTTATGCTTCGCCCATCCGCACTGGTGCTGGCCTGGTGCGCGGCGGTGGTGATCGCGATCATGGCGATCCGTCCGGAAGCGGTTGGCGACCGTTCGCCCGCCGGCCCTCGGCGACCGGGCATTCGCCGTTCGGGGGTTGCCTGGAGCACCGCCGGACTGAGCCTGGTGTGCGTTTACCTGGTTCTGCTGCCCTGGGCCATCCGCAATCAGCGGGTCATTGGTGATTTCCGCTGGCTGACCACTCGCGGCGGTATCTCGCTCTACGACGGGCTGCAACCCGGCGGGACCGGCGCCAGCGACCTGGCTCACACCAAGGCCGACCCGGCGGTCGCGGGGCTCGACGAGGTCGCCTGGGACGCCCACTGGCGGCGGTCGGCACTTGCCGAACTTCGTCGTGATCCGGCGCGGGTACTGCGGCTGGCCGTGGCGAAGTTCCTGCGCACCTGGAGCCTGACTCCCAACGTCGCGGAACATCGCCGCGGCGCCGCCGCCCTGGTCAGCGCGGGGTGGATGATCGGCCTGCTGGCGGCGGCGGCCGCGGGGCTGTGGCACTGTCGGCGGCGGCCCGGGCCGCTCCTGATGCTGCTCCTGCCGGTGATCGTCTTCACCCTGCTGCACATGGTTTTCGCAGGCAGTGTCCGCTATCGCGTGCCGACCATGCCCATGGTCGAGGTGCTCGCCGCCGCGGGCCTCGTGGGCTGGATCGGGTGCTGCCGGAAAAAACCCTCTCGCGCAGGCCGCAACGCGACTACAATGCCGGGTGACTCCATCGCCTGAGGGAGCCGGGCTCGTTGGAACCGAACACCACATCCTTCTGGACCACCGCGCGGCATCGTTCCCGACCGGTCTCGCGCTGGCGGCGGCGTTTCGGGCTGGCGGCACTGCTGCTGGTCATGCTCGGCTGCCTCGGCTGGTACCGGCTCACCGATGAAGCCCGGCTGCGCGGCTATGCCCAGCAGTGGCTGCGCGACTTCACCGGCGGCGAGGCCCACATCCAGGAAGTCCGATTCGACGTGTTCCGCGGGCTGGATCTCATCGGCGTCACGCTGGCGCTGCCGGCATCAGAGCGGTTCGATCCGCTGGATGACTCGCTCACCGCGCGGACCGTGTTCCGGTCGTCGTCCGTGTTCCTGCGGCTGCGACCGCTGAGCATCATTTCCGGCGACCTGGCCGTGCCGGAGATCGTCGCGGTCAACCCCGAGCTCACCCTGACCACACGACTCTCGGACGGATCCCGCAACTGGGAGGCGATGCTGGCCCGAAGACTGGACCAGCCATCCGGCGGGCCGCTGCAGCTGCCGGCCATCCGCGTCCGCAATGTTCGCGTCCGCCAGTTCGCCCTCGACGATCGCGGGCGTCTGGCGGGCGCGGTCCAGACTTTCTGGGCCGACGCGATACCGCCGGACAACCTCCCGGGGGTGTACGAGATCTTCGTCTCCAAGGTCGAAAGCGCCCCCGAAGGGGACGAGGTCGCCTCCGATCGCGGCCGACTGCGCATCGACCTCAACACGCTGGCGGTCAGCGGCAGCAACCTGCCCACGCTCAGTGTCGGCGACGTGCGCTACGCCCTGCCGCCGGAGGTCCAGAAGTGGGTCACCGTGCTGGCCCTGGGCGGCTACGTGCGGCCGGACACGCTGACCTACGATCCGCGGACCGGCGGCGCGGCGACCCTGACCCTGCGGGCCGCAACCCTGTCCCTGCCCGCCAATGACGCGGACAACGCGCTGCCTCCCGAGGATCGCTATCTTCGCTTCACCGACGTCGGCGGCACGTTGAGCTTCCAGGGCCGCCGCGCCGAACTCGACCTGCGCGGGCGGTTTCATGACAGCGCCTTCACGCTTGCGGGCGAGCTGCTCATGCCTCCCGGCGAGGCGATGTCCGCCGACCTGCTGGGATTCGATCTCAAGCTGGACACGAAAGAGCTGCGTCTGCCGCGCATGGACCGGGACACACCCGAATCCCAGGCCCGCTTCGTCCGCCAGCATTTCCGCCTGGAGGAATTCGTCTCGGATTACGACGGCCGGGGCTTTGCCGACATCGCCCTGGCTCTGCATCGCCCGGCCGGTGCCGACCAGGCGCTGGTGGTCGAAGGCGAGGTCCGAGTCAGTCGCACCAGCGGGCGGTTTCACCTGTTCCCGTATCCGCTGGAGAACATCTCCTGCGTCATTCAGATCCGGCGCGACGGCAGCTTCGAGCTGCGCGATCTGGTGGGCGAGCACGGTGCGGGCCGGGTGTATCTGACTGCGGAGGCGGTCGGTTTCACTTCCTACGGCGTGGACGTGGATATTCGCGGCGAGAACATCGTCCTGGATGAGGATCTCATCGCCTGCCTGTCTCCGGAAGACCAGGCCTTGTGCCGCTCGTTCAACCTCAGCGCGGCGATCAACCTGCACGTGACCATGAAACGCCCGCACGCGCCGCGGGACGGGCCTGCCCAGCCGTGGACCAACGTGGTCGAGATCGACTTCCTCGACGGCGCCCTCAGTTTCGACGGCTTTCCCTACCCGCTGTCTGACCTTCGCGGCGCGATGCGCGTGGCCGGGGGCGGCTTCGAACTGATGAAGTTGCGCGGGCGGCACGGAAGCCTCACCGCCGAGGCCAGCGGCACGATGCGACGCGAGGGCGACGATGCCGGGGCGATGGACCTGACCATTACCGGCACGAACATGCCGCTCGATGACACGCTGGCGGCGGCCCTGCCCGAACAGGCCCGCCGGCGCTACCAGCAATGGGAGCCGGCCGGCAGCGCCGACCTGCAGGGGCGGTTGCGCAAGCGGGCCGGCCAGGACGATATCGACTACCAGCTCGACGTCGCCCTGCGCGATGCATCGCTGCGCGTGCCCGACACGCCGGTACGGGTGACGGAGGTGCGCGCGTCGCTCGGCTTCAGCCCCGGCGAGATGAACCTGCGGGAGCTGTCCGGCCGGCTGGGCGGGTCGGAACTGCGCTGCAGCGGTTCGTTCGATCCGATCGCGGGCGAGTTGCGCTCCCTGCACGTACGTTCCGATCGGCTGCAACTGGACAAGCCGCTGTATGAGGTTCTGCCGGCAGCGATCCGCGCCGTGTGGGATCGCTTCGCCCCGTCCGGCGCGGTGGCCGTGGACCTGGATATCCGGCCGACATCCACCACGCAGCCGGCGAGCCCGACCGATGCCGTCACCACCCAGCCCGCCCCCGATTTCGCGGCGGTCATCGAGCCGCTGGACTGTGCCGCCACCTTTGAGGGCTTCCCGCTTCCGGTGACCGATCTCCGCGGCCGGATCGAAGCCACCGGGACCGCTGCGACGCTTCGCGGGCTTTCCATGAGCCACGGCGACGGGCGCATCACGCTGGACGGTATCGTCGACTACCACGGGCCGCACACGGTGGCGTTGCTGACCCTTCACGCGGCCGGCATGAGCTTCACCGAGGAACTCCGCAAGGCGATGCCCTGGCGGGCCCGGCGGCTGTGGAACGATGCCCGGCCCGGCGGACGGTTTGACCTCAACCTCAAGAAGATGGTGGTGACCAGCGCCGATGGCGGCCCGTCAGTGATCGAGTTCGAAGGCGCCGCGGAGCTGACCGAGGCCAGCCTTTCCGTCGGCGCCGAACTGACCGGCGTCACCGGCCGGCTGACCGGCAGCGGGCGGGCGGGCGACACCTTCAGCATGGAAGCCGACCTGGGCCTGGACAAGGCCTCGGTCGACGGGCGCGAGGTGCGGCGGGTGAGCGCCCGCCTAAGCCGCCCGGCGGACGAGAACGTCTTCCGCGTGGGCGCGATTCAGGCCGCTTTTTGCGGCGGCATGATCCTGGGCGACACCGAGATCCGCTACGATCAGACCCTGCCGCGGTTCAACGTCAACCTGACCGGCCAGGACATCTCCCTGCAGGAGTTTCTCAACGCCAAGCGCGAGCCCGACGAGCCGCCCGTTTCGCTCAAGGGCAGCGTGGCCGGGACGCTGCGTCTGGGCGGCCGGATCGGCGATTCGCGCGGGCGGCGCGGCGGCGGTGACATCGTCATCCGCAACGCCGAGATCGTGAAAGTGCCCCTGATGCTGGCCATGTTCCAGGTGGTGCATCTGGCCGGCATGGACGACAACGCCTTCCACGACGGCACCATGGCCTTCGCCGTGGACAACGACGACCTGATCATCACCCAGATCGACCTGAGAGGTAATGGGTTCTCAATGGTGGGGGCGGGCCGGTTTGCCATCCCCGACGAGAAGCTCGATCTGACCTTTCTGATCGGCAGCCCCCTGAAGCTGCCGCGCATCGAGGTGCTCAGCGAGTTCCTGGAGGGGGTGGCCCGCGAACTCGTCGAGGTTCACGTCGAGGGCACCCTCGAAGAGCCCACCTACCGCGCCGACATCGTCCGCTCGGTGAGCAAGGCCCTCGATGCCCTCCTCAACGCCCGCATGGACCGCAGATGACCGCCGTCCGGTCTCCGCCGCTTCAGCGCAACGCCACCGGACGGCGCAGCTTGTGGTTCATGTCGCGATGCTTCAGCGCCGGCCCCTTGAGGACTTTGCCGGCCTTCCTGGCATCAGCCACCTTGAACACACCGCGGGCCTTGCCGCCCGGCCCACCCGTGGTGCAATAGGCGTAGCTGATGTTGATGTGATCCTCCGCCAGCCGGGAACAGACGTCGGCCAGCGCACCAGGCTTGTTGGGCAGTTCCACCATCAGCACGTCGGTCTCGGTCACCGGCAGGTTCAGTCCCTTCACGGCCGCGCGGAGCTTCGCCGCATCCGTGACCACCAGGCGCAGCACGCCGTGCTCGCTGGAGTCCATCATGGTCATGGCCAGGATGTTGATCCGGGCACCGGCCAGATGCCGGGTCACCTGGGCGAGAATTCCGGGCTTGTTCACCAGGAAGATCGAGAACTGAGTTACCGAGTCCATAGACACCTCCACGTGTGGTCTTCCCGCGATCACCGGGGATACGTGGGCCCGGGAATCGCCCGGAAGACGGGATCATCGGTCCGAGATATGTGTTCACCGTCACCGGGCCCGTCGGCAAGGGATTCCATGTCTGGCTCGCGGGCTTCTGCTCAGTGTTCGGCCCGGTCGTTGCCCACCGCCTCGCGGTAGTCGGCCACCGTCCGCAGCATCGCCTCGCGGGTCGCCTCCGGCCAGGACCATTCGTCGTCCGGCCCGACGATGTAGCCGCCGCCGGAACCGAGTTGTCCGATGCGCTGCCGGGTCAGGGCTTCCGTTTCCGCCGTGTCACCGGCCATCAGCACCGATGATTCCACCCCGCCGCAGAGGCAGATCCTCCCGGCCGTGCGCCGGCGGACCTCCTCCAGCCGGTTGCACGACGGCTGCAACGGATCGAGCACGTCGATGCCCAGGGCGAGGAAATCGTCGATCAGCCCGGTGATGTTGCCGCAACTGTGCAGGATGACCATCGCGCCGGCGCCGTGATAGAGATCGACCAGCCGCTGCAGGTGCGGCTTCACGAAACGCCGCCACATTCTCGGCGAAAACATCAGCCCGGAGTTCATGCCGTAGTCGTCCGCGATCCACGCCGCTTCGACCCCCAGCTCGATGTAGCGCCGGGCGATGGACTCCTCGAACGCGGCGATGCGGGCGAACAGCTCATCCACCCGCGCGGGCTCGTCCTCCATGGCCAGCAGCAGGTGCTGCATTCCGGTCAGGAGCCAGGCCCGCTCGTACAGGGCGAAGGGATGTTCCCCGACCAGCAGGCGGTCCATGCTGTGGCGCACGTGGATCAGGTCGACGAACAGCCGCGGATCAGAAGCATCCGGCCAGGTGTGCGTGGACAACTCGTCCAGCCGCTCGTGAAGGGGATGCCCCACGGGGAACGGCATCATCTCCGCATCGGCCGATTCCTTGCGCCAGGTCACGCCCCAGGTATCGGACCAGGTGATCCCCGCGAGCGGCCGGCTGTCGATCGGGTCGGCGCCGAAATAGCGGATGCGCTCCACCGGCCAGTCCAGCTTGCAGGGAAGCAGCGTATCCGGCTGGCAGCGCATCGTCGCAACCAGTTCGTCCTTGGCGAATGGATCAGTCATGAGATCGTCCGTCCTGCTGAATCGATCCGCATTGTACCGAATCCAGCGCGCCAACCCAAGTCCAGCCGGCGGCGGTCACGCGATGTGGGTGCGCTTCTTCCGCCCGGACAGGTACGACTCCATGATACAGCTCGACAGATCGCCGCTGGAGCAGTAGAACGCCACCCCCCGGGTCACCCGGGTAAGCTGATCGACGAAGCCGAGCCACTCCATGTACGCATAGTCCTCAGCCAGCGCGAAGGTGCACAGCCGGATGCCCTGCCGGGCGATGGTCAGGGCCTCCTGCAGCGTCGCCAGCGTGGTCACCTGCTGCGGCGGGTAGAGCAGGTGGATGAAATCGTTCTGTACGTGGGCGGTGGGCTGCCCGTCGGTGATGATGAACATCTGCTTGTTCTCGCCGCCGCGGCGCATGAGCAGCCGCCTGGCCAGCATCAGCCCCATCTGCAGGTTGGTGAAGTGCTGCGGGCCGGTGTCGGCCTGGTCGATGGGCACGCGCATGCGCACCTGGTGGTCGTAGATGGTCACCGGCTTGGGCGACAGCAGGGGCAGCTTGTGCTCGGGGATGACCGCTGCCGCCGAGTAGAAGCCCACCAGGTCCACCGTGTCCTGGGGAAAACGCTGGCGGATCAGGGCGTGCATGGCCATGGCGCATTTCTTGGCATGGTAGAAGCGGTGGTAGCGGGCCATCGAGCCGGACATGTCCAGCAGGATCACCGTGCTGCAACTGGTCTGCGTCTGCGACAGGCGCAGTTCGAAGTCGCGCTCGTCGATGTTAAGCGGCAGCCCCGGACCGGACCGCTTGAGCGTGTTTCGCAGGGTGGCGTCCAGGTCCAGCTCGCTGACCGGATCGCCGAACTGGTAGGGGCGGGTGCCCTCGATGCGCTCGCCGCCGGTGCCGGTGTCCCTGGCCTCGTGCCCCTCCTTGTACCCCTGCCGCAGGTTGGCGAAGACCTCCATCAGCGCCTTGCGCTGCATGGCGTTGATGGCTCGCGGGGTCAGCTTCCAGCGGGCCCCGGTCTTTTCCAGCAGGCCGTCCTGGATCAGCTTCTCGAGCAACTCGCGCTGCTCCTCGTTCGCCTCCACCCGCTCGAGCGCCTCCATGGCCTGATCGCCGTACTCGAGCACGAACTCCATGAAGTTGTCGAAGAGCTGCAGATGCTCCTGCGACGCGAATTCCTCGCCGTCCCACTCCGTGTACCGGTAGCGCATGACAGCATTATAGCGGTTGAGGGGTCAGAAGGGGGAGATGAGCCGCTTTACGCCGGCGGTGCGGGTTGGGCACCGTCGCCGTCGCCGACCATGCGATACTTGGTCATCTTGTCGCGCAGCGTGGTACGGGGGATGCCCAGGAACTGGGCCGCCTTCGCCTGGTTGCCGGCCGCCTGGCGCAGGGCCGTGTCGATCAGCTTGCGCTCCACGCAGGCCACGGTCTCGGGCAGCGGAATGCCGCCCGAACGGCGGGACTCCTCGCCGTCACCGCGCGCCGGTCGCGGCAAGGACAGGTCGGCGGGGGTGATTTCGCGCCCGGTGGCCTGCAGCGCCGCCCGCTGGACCACCTGGCGAAGCTCGCTGAGGTTGCCCGGCCAGTGGTGGGACATGAGCGCGTCCAGCGCGTGCGGATGAAATCCGTTGGCGGTGCCGGCGTTGCCGATCTCGCGGGCGGCGCTGACCAGGAAATGCCCGGCCAGCAGCGGAATATCCTCGCGGCGGTCGCGCAGGGGGGGAACGGTGATGGTCGCTCCGCCGAGTTGGTAATAGAGATCTTCGCGCAGGCGCCCGGATCCGACATGGTCGGAAAGCTGGCCCTGGCAGGTTGCCAGCAGGCGCACATCGAGCTGTACCGGCTCGCGGCCCGGGATTGTGATCACCCGATCCCGAAGCACCTGCCGGAATCGCACCTGGATCTCCGGCGGCATCAGTTCCAGTTGCTCCAGAAGCAGCGTTCCGCCGGACGCGGCCTCCAGGGCGCCGCGATCCGCCTCCCGGTTGCCGTTGGACGATGCCGGCGTGCCGAAAAGCCGGGACTCCAGATCATGCCCCGAGCCGGCCGCGCAGGACACCCGCAGAAAACCGCGCTGGGCCCGGTCGCTCAGGGCCAGGATCGCCGACGCCACCGTGTCTTTCCCGCTGCCCGGTTCACCCTCGATCACCACCGGGGCGCTGCCGGCCGCCAGTTGCCGGATGCGCTCGAACATCTGTCGGGCGGCGTGGCTCCGGCCGACCAGCGATCCAAGACGATCGTGCCCGGTTCCGGGTTGTGCGGCGCAGTTCCGCATGGCCGACTGGCGGGTGAGCTTCTCGGTCAAGGTCTCGACCGTGAACGGCTTGGTGATGTAGTCGGCCGCTCCGCGCTTGATCGCCTCCACCGCGTCGTCGATGGAGCCGTAGGCGGTCATGAGCAGGACCGGCGTGCCGGGCGATGTCAGCTTGACGCGTTCCAGCAGTTCGAGCCCGCTCATGTCCGGCATGCGCACGTCGCTGACCACCGCATCGACATGTCGCGATGCCAGCAGAGCCAGCGCCTCCGCGCCACCGGGCGCTTCCAGCGCGGTGTAGCCCGCTTCGGTCAGTTCGATCTGCAGCGTAACCCGTTTGATCGGCTCGTCGTCCACGATGAGTATGACGCCGTTGGACGTATCAGTCATGAGGCGGGCCCTCGAGAAGTTGCGAAATCTTGAGGCTCCGTGACGAACGATTCGAAGTGGCGAACGATCATGAGTCTACCCGATGCTTCCTTGGAATCAAGCTGATAATTCCCGGGCGTTTCGCTGTCCCCTGGTTCATCATCTCTTGGACGACCTGTCACTCGATGTGGTGCCGCCCGCCGCGCGTGAAGACCGGGGGCGCGTTCATGACTTCGCGCAGATGCGACCCGTCCAGGGCCAGCAGCGGGCTGATCTCGAAGAGCCCGTCAGGCTCGCCCTCGGGCGTCCGCGGCACGTCGAACCCCGCCCCGTCGAGCCACGCCGCCGCCCGGCGGTTCATGTCCCGCCGCGACGTCTCCACGCTGTCCACCCCGGTCGCGTTCTTCACCGGGCTGAACTCCTCGGATCGCACCGTCTGGAGAATCAGCGGTTTGGCGGCCATGGGGATGGCATCGAAGATGAACGCCTCCAGCTTGACCGCGTTGGGCTCGCCAGGCTCCACCCGAAGGCCGGAATCGTCCACGAATGGTACCTTCTTCACCGCCCGGTGCCACGGCAAGGCGAATCGCCCCTCGTCCGCGGTCATCTCCTCCACGAACGACCGGCTGAGCACGTGAATCGCGATACTGCCCGCGTCAAACCGCCGCCGGCCGCCCTCGTCGCGCTGGCGGGCCAGTTCCTCGGGCAGGTCGGAGTACTCGATCACCATCACCCGGCCGTCGCCGGTCACGAAGTTGCCCACGCGCTCGAGGTCGTCGGCCTTGGGTATCGTCTTGCTGGACATCTGGGCGCCGGACAACTCGTGCAGCCCGATGAACAGCGGATCGATCGGCTTGACCAGCGGATTGTCAACCTGGAAGTAGCTGATGTGGTCGACGCCCGCGTCGGCCATCTCCTTCAACGCTCCGGATCGCCGCAGCGCCAGCAGGCTGCCGCCGTGCCCGTCCGGGGAGAAGGAGACCTGGTGCTTGCGGTCCAGCAGGATCCGTCCGTCCGTGTCGAACGCGGGCATGACCCCCTGCTGGAAGAAGCGGACCTTGTCGGGCGACAGCCCGAAGCAGCCGTTCTGATCGAAATACTCCCGCGTTTCGGCGTCGTTCTGCGGGCTGGTCATGATGTACCAGCTCAGGTTCGCGCCGTACCGGGCGTTGGTCCCACGGATGAACTCCGCGAAGAGCTGGAACAGCGGCTTGTTGCTCACCGGGGAAATCCGGAAGGCGCCCTTGGGACCGGGGAAGCCCAGCCGCGTCCCCTGGCCGCCGGCCACCGTGAACGCCGCCACCCGGTTCTTGCGGATGATCGACACCCCGCGCTTGACCGCGTCGGCGTACTTGCCGACCAGGTCAATGCCCGGCTGGGCAGGGAAGAACGGCGCCGGTTCGATGGTCCCGGGCAGGGGGAAGCTCTCAGCCGCGCGCACGTGGCTCGCGATCAGCGCGGGCAGCGCCTTGAAGTTGATCTGTTCGAGGTCGGCCAGCAGCGCCGTGCGCTCGGCGTCGGAAAGCTCCTCCCAGAAGCGCAGCAGATGGGTCTGCCCCGCGGCCGCGAGTTGCGGGCGGAGGCGGTCAAGCTGCGGGGCGGTGGGGGAACTCATCGGCACAAGTTAAACCGTTCACTAGAGGCGCGACCGCACAGTGCCGATACATATAGGACCTTGCCTGGGAAGTGTCAAACCGTGCCGGCGCCGGCGGCGCCGGGAATCGTAAAGGGCAGTCAGCCGATGGCGGGATCACCGAGTCGACGACAATTCCTGCGCAGCGCCTGCGGTCTGACCGCCGCCGCCCTTGCCGCCCGGCGGCTGGGCGCGCAACCGACCGCCGACGCCCCGACGACGCTTCCGGCGCTGGCCTCGCGGCCCTCCACCGCCCGCATCGGGCTGGAATCCAAGTCGCTCGTCGCCCATCTCCGGGCCGCCGAGATCATCGACGGCCAGAAAATCCACGAGCTGCTGCTGATGGAGATGATCGAGGAAGGCATCTTGCTCGCCACCGGCGCCGCCGACCCCGGCGAAGCCTGGAACCGGCTGATCAAGCCGTCCGAGGTCGTGGCCATCAAGTTCAACCACGTCGGCGAGGATGTCCTTGCCAGCACGGTGCCCATGGTTCGCCAGATCGTCGCTTCGCTGACCCGGGCCGATGTCGCCCCGCGCCGGATCATCCTCATCGAGGCGCCCGAACACCCGGAGGTTCGCGCCCTGGACACCCGCAAGCCCGTGTTCGGCTTTGCCGGCGAGGAGGTCGACTTCGGCAGCGGTCGCGAACAGCTCGCCGCCGTCCTCCAGGAAGCCGACGCCCTGATCAACGTTCCCTTCCTCAAGACGCACAACATCGCCGGCATGACCGGCTGCCTGAAGAACCTCTCGCATGCCCTGATTCGCCGTCCGCAGCGTTACCACGCCGGCGGCTGCGCCCCCTTCGTCGGCGACATCGTCAACCTGCCCCAGATCCGCGACAAGCTGCGCATCAACATCGTCAACGCCATCCGCGCGGTCTTCGAGGGCGGGCCCGCCGCGCGCATGGAAACCACCTGGGCCCACGGCGGGCTGCTCATCAGCACCGACCCGGTGGCCGCGGACTACATCGGCTCCACCCTCCTCGACGATCGCCGGGCCGCCTCCAGCCTCCCGCCAGTCACCGACGCGGCCGGTCACATCCCGCACATTCATGCGGCGGCCAGACTCGGCCTCGGCACCGACGACCAGGACTACATCGAACTCGCCGAGCCGCGGGTGGGATAGGGTGTGACCAGTGGCAGGGGGGACCCGGCACGCCGTGCCCCGTGCGACGACAGTTTTGAACTTCCCCGCTCCTCTGATGGAGTGGCTCCGAATCGGACCCCGAAGGGGCCACGGATTGTAGCCACGGGCGGAGCGGAGTGGGCGAAGCCCGGCGACGCGCAACCCGTGGAACGTCGTCGCAAGCAGGTTGGAGCCCCGGAAGGGGCGAAGGAGGCTCACCAGCAGCGCTGACCCGTCGAATCAACGACACCCGCGAGTCACGTTTCCTGCGCCCCTGATACGCTTCCCGAGGCTAGTTGTCATCAGTGCATGATGTCGGGGCGCGGGGTGTCGGGAGATCGCCGAGGGGAGGCGCGCGGGTGCCGCCGACGAGGGGGTATGCGAACGGCGCCGGGGTCAGACCGGCAGGTTGTCCTTGTACCAGTCGATGGCCAGGCGCAAGCCTTCCTCGAACGGAATGACCGGCTCAAAGCCGATCACCTGCTTCGCCAGGGAGATATCCGCCAGGGAGTGCTTCACATCACCGGGACGATCGGGGACGTGGCTGGATTTCACGTTCCTGCCCAGCAACTGATTGATCCGGGCGATGATCTGGTTGATGGTGACCCGCTCGCCGCAGGCGATGTTGATCACCTCGCCGGCGGTCTGCTTCGCCCTGGCGGCCAGCAGGTTGGCGTGGACCACGTTGTCGATGTAGGTGAAGTCGCGGGTCTGCTCGCCGTCGCCGCGGTTCCTCGGCACGTCGTCCATGTGGTGCCCCGGTGTCGCCGGGCGGATTGAAGTAGACCACCTGCGGGCGGGTTCTGGCCACGGCATTGCGGTCAATGCGGGCGGCGGTTCTCGTGGTGGGAGCGGGTTTTCGGGGTGAACATCATGAGGATCGGGTGAAGCGGGCCACCGATGATTCTGCGATCATTCGGCTGCGGGCGGCATGCTCGACCGGCGTCGCGTTGCCGGAGCTACCCCGATG
>CAYVVX010000021.1:0-17022 GCA_964455315.1 uncultured Planctomycetales bacterium
CTGGGGGCATCCGATACCTTTACCACCGAGGCAGACGGGACGGCACCGTCTTCGCCGAACGTGGCGAGGTTCTTCGACCTTGACGGGGGCGGATCGGTCACGGCTCAACTCGATCCTTCGCAGGCTGTCGATCTGGGGGCAGCGGGTTCGCGAGCGACCATCTCCTTCTACTTCAAGACCACGAGCGGGCCGGGTGGCCATGTAAGCATGAGCTGGCTCCCGCTGTATTCCACCAACGCGGCTGGCGCCGGGCAGGATTACATCAACACCAACCACCTGGCGGGCATCTCCGACAACGGTCTGTGGTGGGTCCGCGGCGGCAGCGTTACGGCCGGCGGAGTTCTGTACCAGCCCAACACCTGGTATCTCGCCAAGCTGAGCACGACCCAGAAGGGCGGGTATTACGATTACACGCTCGAGTTCGTCGACCTCGGGACTAACACGTCGCTCGGTGTCATCGGCTACGGCGATCCGGTCAATACGACCGACGCCGGACGGACATTCCTGACCGGGCTGGGGCTGTCCATCAGCTCCAACCCCAACGAGACGATCCTCTTCGACAGTCTGTCAATCGCGGATTCAACGCCCCCGCCTCCTCCGGGTGTCGTGATCGCTGACGATGACTTCGATTCCTACGGCGGCGGAAGCATTCTCGGTCAGACCAACGGTGCATTTGAATGGATGGACGGCACAAGTTTCAGCTTCCCGGTCGGGCCGGCGGGCGGACACGTCATCGTCAATGCAGTCGATGTGCAGTCACCCCCGAACAGCATGGAATTCCTGGACGATTTTGCCAGTGGCTTTACCGGCGGGCTGGCGCTGCCCGGCAAGGCAATCTTTCTTGACGCGGGGGAACAAGCCAAACTGGAGTTTGATTTCAAGACGACCAGCGGCACCGCAGGGCGGACCAGCAACTCCTTCCGGGTGCTCTATTCGGGCAGCGCCTCCGGATTGAGTGAAGACTGGATCGGCGCCGACCACATCTTTGGACTCGCGGACAACGGCAACTGGTTCCTCGGCGGCGGCAATGTGGTCGCACCAAATCCTTACCAAGCCAATACCTGGTATCACCTGGCGCTGACCATTTCCCGCGACGCCACCACCCGCCAGTACGCTCACCAGATGACCATCACCGACATCGGCTCCGGGATCCCGCTCGCATCGATCTCCAATTCGGGGCTCGCACACGCCAATCGCGGCTTCATCACCGGGCTCGCCCTGGCCGGCTCCAGTGTGCCCGATGAGATCATCCTGATCGACAATATGGTCCTCAAGGATCTCAGCCCGGCGCCGGGCCCGGGCATGGTGGTGGCGTCTGATGATATTGATTCCTACGGTGGCGCGGGAACCAGCCTGCTCGGCTTGAACAACGGTCAGTTCACCTGGTTCAACGGAGCTCCTTCAGCGTTGCCGATTTCCTCCGGCCATCTGCAGGTCAATACCACCGACGTACAGTCTGCCCCCAACAGCATGGGTTTTCTGAGCAACAGCAACGGATCCGGCGGGGCCTTCACCGGTCAGCTTGACGCCGCCCATGCCGTCGAAGTGCGTCCCGATCAATCCGTCCGCTTCCGGGTCGATTTCAAGACCATCGGTTCTCCTGTGAGCCTGGCGATCCGTCTGCTGTATTCCGTGGATCAGAACGGTCTGGCCCAGGATTGGATCGATACCCAGCATGTGCTGGGCATCGCCGACAACGGGCTCTGGTTCCTCAACAACGGCAATACGCTCAGCCGTGACTGGGGTGCGCCCAACTACGCGGCGGACACCTGGTATCGCCTGGATCTCGTCATCGAGCGCCCGCTGCTCGGCACGCACAACTACAAGCTGGTCATCACCGAGATCGCCACCGGGGCGGTGCTCGGAGAGTTGACCAGGACGGGCATGACCGACGCGGGCAGGCCGTGGCTGACCGGTGTGGCGCTGTACGGATCCAGCAATCCGAGCGAGAACACGCTTTTTGACAATTTCGCTGTCGAAGCAATCGCAGGTGGCGAGGCGGGCGGAGACTGCAACGATCCCTTCGCCGACCTGGACGATGACGGGTTCGTCAACAACGACGACTTCGCCATCGTGGTGGGTTGCTTCTCCGGACCGGCGGTGCCGTTCACGGGAGATGAGCAGGAGTGTGGCTGTCTGGACCGCGACGAGGACGGCGATATCGATCTGGACGATTTTGCTGCCTTTCAGCGCTGCGTTTCCGGGAGCGATCCAGCCAGCGTGACGTGCGATGACTGATCTGATCGGTCTCGCCCCAGCGGTGGTTCGAGGCCGGGAAACGCCTTACGAGACTCCCTGGTCGACCGTCCGGATGGTCCGGCGGCGAGGCAGGGGGCAAGTTAGCGAGGAGGTGACTGAACATGTCAACGTTGAACAAGCCGATTCTGGTTATGGCCGCGGCACTAGCGGGCAGTATGGGGCTCACCGGCGTTGCAGTAGGTGCGGCTTCAGACAATTTCGATTCGTACGCGGATGGGACGAATCTGGTGGGCACGGGCAACGGGCAGATATCATATTCGACACCGGGCCCGATCGGCTCGCCGATAGGCGGAACCTCCGTCTGGCAGGCATCGGCGAGCGGCCTGGCCCAGTCTGCGCCCAATGTCGGTATGTTCGCTGACAACGCAGACAATTTCGGCAGCGTGCGTGCGCGGCTCGCGCCGGCGTCGGCCATCGACCTGAGTGCCGTGGGCGCAACTGCCAATCTGGAGTTCGATTTCTACGTGGCATCCAGTTGGCAGGGGCCCGGAAGTCGGGCGAGCATGACCGTCGGCATGCTTTATGCCGTGGATGCCAATGGAGCGGCCGAGGACTACATCGACAGAGACCACCATTCCGGTATTTCAGACAATGGTCTCTGGTGGTTGAACAACGGAAACGATCTTCCGAATCCGGATGTTCGCTATCAAGCTCTCAAGTGGTATCACTACGACCTCCAGGTTGCCCGTCCGACCGGTGCCAACGGGGTCTATGATTATCGTCTTGAGATCACCGAGATCGGCGGGGGTTCGCTTGGTGTCATTACTCATACGGGATCGACCGCCAACACGCGCAACTGGCTGACCGGCTTTCATCTGAACCCGTCATCGAATCCAACGGAGACGATCCTGTTCGATAACGTTCGAGTGACCCCTGAACCCGCCAGCGCGTTGCTGTTGCTGTCGGGCGCCGGTCTGCTGATGCGCCGCCGGCGACGGGCGTGACGGGAGTCGACGGACACGATTCCCGATCGGTCAATTCGGATTCACAAGACAGCACCTCCCGGCGGCCCGATCGCAGTCGGGCGATCGGACCGCCGAATCGGTGCGATGGATGAGCCGTTTGAAGCTGTGAAGGTGACGATTATGAGACACCGGTGCCCCGCGTTCACGCTCATTGAAGTTCTGGTCGTGGTCGCGATCATCGCCCTGCTGATTTCCATCCTGCTCCCCTCCCTGAGCCAGGCCCGGGACCAGGCCAAACGCAGTGTCTGCGCTTCGCAGCTTCACCAGGTGGGGACTGCTGTTCACGTGTACTCCGCGGACCAGCGGGGCTGGATTCCTCCGCTTTTCACCGGAGGAGCAAGTAATCCGGGCATTCCGGTGACCTCCTTCGGCAACGGCATCGAGTCCGGCGGTCCGGGTCTGCTGGTCAAGCGACCGGTGGGCTACGGAACGACCACCTATCTGCCCAGTCCGGATGTCTTTTTCTGCCCGTCCGACTCCATCCTCTCTGCCAACCGGGTGCCCAATCAGTGGGCTCCGGTCGCCGACATGCGGCCTTACCCTAACGACCCGGGCGTACGCTTTCGGGCCAATCTGCACACCTCGTACTGGTATCTCTACGTGGACCCGACCGGCCGGGACACCGGAGACATCAACAACAGCCGCGTCGGCTTCTACGAGAAGTTCTCCCGGGCTCACGTCGATCGGATCAAGCTGGTCAAAGGGTCCGGCATGGGTAACAAGCACAAGACCGTCGCCCTCATGTCCGATCTGGGCATGCTCGGGCTGTGGTCCTACAGCTATCCTCTGACTCATCCAACCGGCTGGAACGTGCTCAAGATCGATGCCAGCGTCGTCTGGGCTCCCAGGGTGGTGATGGACAAGGACTTCAACCCGTTCCTGGATCACTGGATGCAGATGATGGAACGGTTTGACCGGCGATGAGCCACAACGCTGCGCCACCGGTATCGCGGGCGCGTGACCTGAACACGGACTGTCTCATGAGGGGGGTATACTCAAGGCTGATCGTTGCTGTTCTGGCCGGTGGTCCGCTCGCATCGGCCCGCGCCCGGGGCAGCGAACTGATTCTGACGGCCGGAGGCTGGCCCCATCAGCTGGACTCCGCGGTGACCTGCGATGACAACATGATCAGCGCGGGCTATCCGGATCTGGTGTTACCCGCCGGTGGGATCTCCCTCAACGTCAGCAGCTTTCATCCCCTTCCGCGCGGGGCGCTGGTTCGTTTTCAGCTTGATGATCCCATCCTCGATCTTCTGGCTCCATCGCTGGTCGCCGCGTCTTTGACTCTGTGGACGAACCAGTCGTCCGCGACCGCCGATCAGGACATGCCGGTCTTCTTCGCACCTTTGACCGCCGCGAATCGCGACTGGAACGAGGCCACGGTGAACTGGCGTTTCCGGGACAGTGCCGCTTCCCTGCCGTGGGCCGGCGGCGACGGACCGGTGACCGCGGATGTTGACTACCTCACTCCCGCCGGCGAGCGGCTGGTTACCGCCGCAGAGATGAACTCGACCGGTACACCAGTAACGTTTCCCATTGAGGCCCCCGCAGTGCGCAACTGGATCACAACGCCAACCACCAATGGCGGCATCTTCTACTGGTCGCTGCTGCAGGACTTGGGCGGGGCCGGGCTGGACGAGAACTTCCACGTTTTCTCATCGGAGGGTCCGATCGTGTCGCGGCGCCCAGGCTTGACCCTCCGGTGCATCACGCCATTCCTGCAGCAGGTCTTCGACCGCGAGGACATGCTCCTGGATCAGGGCCGCGGTTTTGCCGGTCAGACGAACCTGGGCGGCACCTATACCTGGGGCACGTCTGCGATCAACATGGGTTATTTGCAGCTCTATCGGGTCACCGGCAGCGAGTGTTACTTGCGCAAGTTCGTCAATCAGTACGATCTGGTGCTTTCGTATCGTGACGACGTCAGCGCACACCTCCCGGAGAGCGCTCCTGCGTGGAGCGAAGGCCCCAGGTTTCCCAACTATGTGTCCGCGCCGATTTCCTCGGGCAACATCCTGCTGCCCATGGTGGTTTTCGCCCGCCTGGTGCGCGAAGACGCGCGGCTCTCCGCACACCCGTTCTACAACGCCAAGGCGACCGAGTACCTGGTGAGAGCGAAGGAAACCATCGACTGGCTCAACGCCTATTTCATGATCTCCGCAGGCCCCAACCGCTTATCCTACGCGCCGAACCTGGGCGGCAGCGGAGGCAAGGATGCGGTGCACGTTGATGCGACCATGATGCGGGTTCAGCTCGACTACTCCGAAGCGACGGGCGACGCGGCCATGCTTGCCAATGCCGACCGGCTGGCCCGCACGCTGCGCGACATTGCCATCTACACCAACAGCAACGGCGTTATGACCTGGCAATATGGCTATGACGGGACCAGCGACCCCGACGACTGTTCACACGGCGCGTACGCGGGTCCGCACATCGCCCACATCATCCGCAATCACGGCGTGGTGACCGAAGCACAGGGTGAAGGACTGGCGCGTGCGCTCATCGAGCATGCCTTCCTGCCGGGAGGTTACGCCACTCCGGGCATCGACGGCACGCCGTACCTGGCGCGAAGCAATTCCGTTTCCAGCGGGCACTGGTCTTGGGGCTTTGCCGGTGGCCTGATCGCGCTGGGGCAGTTCGATATGCGGCTCATCCCGCTCGCCGAAACCGTGCAGTTGCGCAACTGGGGGCTGAGTACCAATTGGCCTGAATTCGGACCGGGCAAGCTCGGCTGGCCGTTGATGGGCATCGGCAATCTGGTGAGGTACAGCGTGGTGCCCAGGAAGCTGCGCCTGGAGATGGTCGTGCAAGACTCCGGAAGGACATACCGCACGACCGCACCGGTGCACGCAAACCTGCTTGCTCCGCGGGAGATCGTTCTGGTTGACGATCAGGATGCCGGCGAGACCGCCCGGTTGTCCGTCTCGCTCAGCGGGCGCGGCGACGAGTGGGCCCGATGGTGGGAACTGAGCATCAATCTCGATCTCGCCAACTCGCCGGGCTTGATCGGCGCCGCGGCGGAGATCTCCCTCAATCTGCTCGATGCATTGGAGAACACCAAGCGAATCGAGGCCGTTGTCGCATCATCGCCGGGCTACATCATCGATCTGGCGGCTGATGGGTCCGCCGTGCTTGCCTCCGGTTCGCTCGGCGGGAGTGCCCGGTTCACGTTGCGATGCGGAGAGAATGACGCAGCCGGGTCGCTTTACTGGAGCGGCTGGAGCGGGGAGAACTGCTGCCTGCCGCTGGTCGCGACGGACATCGACTGCGACGGCGACGTTGATCAATCCGACTTTGGACGAATGCAGGCGTGCTTCAGCGGACCGCTGGACCCGGTCAGCGTGTCGCCAATTGATTGCCGTCCCGCCGACGTGACCGCGGATGGCCACGTGGATGCGTTCGATCTGGTTCGATTCAGAGGATGTGTGTCCGGCGCCGGGATCGCCCTGGACGTCAACTGCATGAATTGAAGGTCCGACACGGACGAGGTCATCATGCCCATGCTGGTCAGAGTCGTGGTCATATCTTCGCTGCTGAGTCTCATCAGCACGGTGGTGCTTGCCGCGCCCCCACCGTTCGACCTCGCCGTTTTCCCCGGTGGAGCGATGCAGGTCTCACTCGGCACCGACGTGTGGCATATCGAATCCGCGTACTCCTATCCCGGAGAAGTCATCGGCTACAATCGCCTTACGTCACGGGCCGCTGAAGGTGAGCCGGGATGGTTGCCAGTCGTCGAAACGCTCGACACCGGCGTCATCCGCCTGGAATGTCCCGCGAGCCGTTACAATTTGCTGCGCGTGATTCGCCCAGAGCAGCATCGTATCCGCGTATCGGACACGTTGACGAACACTTCCCCGGATGATGTCGGCATTCTCGTCGATCACATCTTCAGTGCCGATGCGGGTCTCGCCGAGACCCGGCTGTCTGGCGCCATGGTGGACAGTTCGATCAGTGCCGAAAACCCCACGCTGTTTCTGCGTTCGGACGCAGGCGGCCTGGCGGCCGTGGCCGAGGACAACGCTTTCAGAATCCAGTTTCACGCCTTGAAGCGAAACAACGGCGCCTCCATGGGACTTCGGCATCTGGGCATCCCACCAGGCGGCAAGGTGGTGCTGGAATGGACGCTCTACCCACTGACCGCGGGGACCAGTTATTTCGATTTCATCAACCTGCTGCGGTCTGACTGGCATGTCGGGGCCACGCTGCCGGGGCCGGCAGACTGGGTGGACGTCACCCGTCCCGAAGTGCGCGCCCTGCTCGACGATCGCGATCAGCTTCGACAGTTCCTCAACCGGCAGGGTCTCAAGCTGGTCCTGCTGGTGCCCTGGCTGGATTACGAGCACCTGCATCGCACCACCGGCGAGTTGGTGGACCGGAACGCGTACAAGGTGCTGATGCGGGAAGCCGCTCAGCGGATCAAGGCGGTGGACCCTGAGATCAAGCTGCTCGGCTGCATGGAGGCGCCCTTCGTGAGCCTGCCGGGTGACGTGGTCGATGGCATTCTCACAGCCATGCCCAGCAAGCTCGAAGCAGGCTACCACGACATGACCGACGCGATGTTCGAGGCCTTCCGCTCCAATCCCGACGCCTGGAACCGGTGGGGGGACTCCATAGTCTGGACGCGCGACGGCAAGGCTAAGGTGGAATACTATCAGCGCGGCCGGCACAACCTCATCGCGTTGACCGTCCGCCCGCAGCTTGGCAACGGCCAGCATGCCTACCTCATGGATCAGGCCCGATTCATCCTCGAGGAGGCGGGGCTCGACGGCTTCTACGTGGATTCCTTCACCGGCGCCCAGCACTGGCATTATGGCTATTCCTACGACCGCTGGGACGGCGTGACCGTGGATATCGACGGCAAAACCGGCGGGATCACCGGTCGCTACACCGACCTGGCATTGGCGGGCGTCGGTGCACGCAAGGCGTTGATCGAGTATGGACTCGACCGCGGCAAGCTGGTGATCCTGAACGGCCATCCGATCGATCGCGATACCCAAGGTCTGCCGGCGATATGGTTCAACGAGTCGGAATGGGTGTTCGAACCGCTGCAGTGGATGAGTGATCGGCCGCCGTGGGAGCAGCGGCCCTGTGAAGCCCACCTGTCCAGTCCGATCGCGCTGGGCTTTCGGCCCTCGCGCGGCGGCGACGAGGCCACGAATGCCTACGCCCGGTTCATCATGAAAGGCGCGATCGCGTATCTTCGGCACAGCGTTCTGTACTTCCATTACGTCACCGCGATTCCTGATGCGGGGCCCGGCTCGGGTGAGTACGGTCCGTTCATCCATATGTTCCCGATCACGCCGGTCCGGCTGGGTGAGGGATTTGTCGAAGGGAGGGAGCGGACCATCGCCTGCGTCTCGAGGGCATGCCTTTGGGCTGGTGCGAGGCGTCCGCGCATTCTCCTGTTCGACCTTCATGGCCGGGCAGTAAAGCATGAGATGCAGGCTGTGCGCGACAGATCGGGCTGGCTGGTAGATCTCAAGCTGGACGACTGGAACCAGATCGCGGTCATCGAGGCTGCTCCTGCGCAGGAGGCGAAACCATGAAGCAGTCAACAAAAGGACTGCTGCTGTGTCCCGCCGCCGCCGTCTGTCTTCTGCAGGCGACGACTGCGATCGCCGCTCAGCGGCTGAATAACTTCGTGACCCAGCTTCTGGAAGTGCGCTCGCCGGCGGCCGGCAACTATGCCTCGGAGTTGCCCGCCGACGGCTGGCTCTTCGTGCGGCTGCGCGGCGGTCGGCCGGGAGCCAGATTACACCTGAAAGGTCGGGACGAGCCCCTGATCGAGTTCAGCTCCGGCGACGTGCCGGTGCATGAAGCGATGGTGTTCCAGGAGGCCGGAGAGTTCACCCTGCGATTGTCCGGCGGTCCGGCTGATCTGCTGGAAGCCCGCAAGGTGCCGGAGATCTACTACAACAAGCACCAGTATGATCCCTACGTGCTTTGCGAGGGTCCCTTCGACTGGGAGTTCGTGAAATCGGTGATCCTTCCGCACGTGAACGTGATCGTGGGCATGCGTGACGAAGATCAGAGCAGACTGGCGGTGCCCTGGCGCCGGGGTGGAGGGCGCTGGATGGTCGAGGTGTTGGCGCCCGGGCTACACGCGCCGCCACCGGAAGGGGACGCCGATGTGGAAGCCTGCACGCGAGCCCTCAGCACCGACGCGGGCCTGGATCTGCCCTGGATGGACGGCTTCATCGTCGATGAGTATTACCCCTCGGCCCGCCACGTGTTTGAGCCGACACTCAGTGCACTGAAGCGCATCCGGGATGACAAGCGCTTCGCTGAGAAACGCTTGGATCTTTATGTGGCAGGCGGCGATGATGAGGAGATGAACCGCTTCATGCGCAAAGCCGTGGAGCTCGGATCAAAACTGGTCTTCGAGGCGTACAATCCCGAGCAGCCGTCGGAATCCGAGGCGGCTGCCCTGCTACAACGGCGGCTCCCCGACCGGATACAGGCGTTCGGCAAGGTCATCGACAATGCCCCCGCCCATATGATCGTTTGCCTGGGCATGTACAACTCACCTCCGGAATCGGTGAATTGTCACCCTCAGGTCAACTACCGGGTCTTTCAGGACATGGAGTTTCACGTGCTGGCCAACGACCCGGCCTTCCAGGGACTGTTCGGCATCAGTGAATACACCTCCGGCTATGCCGATCGTGAAACCATCACCTGGGTCGGACAGTTGTTCCGTCACTACTGTATCGAAGGCAGGACCGATCGGCTCAGTGACGAACCGTATATCCTTGACCACCTGCACAATCCCGACTTCGGCGAGGGAACGAGCGGCTGGACCGTGGAAGCCGCCAGTCCGGACTCGATCGAGGTGAGGGACGTGAAGGATCTGGGCTCCAGGCAGGCACGCATGGGCTGCGCGGACGCCGGAGACCGCTGCCTGCTCATGCATCGCAAGGCGGACGGTCCCAACGTGGTCAGTCAGACGATTCGCAATCTGGAGCCGGGGCGCGAGTATGCCTTGCGGCTGAACAGCACCAACCTTATTCACCGGCCCGGTGGGTACGGGAATCCCACCTTCGATGATGTGGAAACGGTCACCATCATGATTGATGGTGCCGAACGTTTACCGGCTTACAGCCACACGTACACGTATCGCAGTATTCGCACCCGGGGGCTCATGTACTTCAACTATCATACGGAAAGGTTCAGGGCGACCGCACCGACAGCGCAGCTGCGGATCATGGACTGGGCCGGCCCGAAAGAGCGCAAGCGCAACGTCGACCGCGAGTCGGCGTTCAACTTCGTGGAGATTCAGCCCTGCCTGCCCGAATCGCGGCCACCAGCCGTCGTGCGGACAGGACTGCGATAATCATGTGACTGGTAGGCTTTGGAGACCGAGTTGTTCGGTTGTCTGCAGTGTCGCGGAGGAGGACCGATCGGTCGGCGGGCGATCGGACGGAGGGAAGGGAATATGTGGCCAGACATGAAATCTTGGTTGATCACGATCTGGGTGTGGGTTGCTCTGGTGGTGCCCGCGCATGGCCAGCGTCTGGTTGGCTGGTGGCGGTTCAACGAGGCGAGCGGATCCAGCGCCACGGATTCCAGCGGGCTGGGCAATCACGGGACAATCTCCGGCGCGGTTCGCACGTCCACCGGCGACATCAAGGCTGCCCTCTTCGACGGCATCAATGACGACGTCAATTGCGGCAGCAGTTCCAGCCTGAGCCCCTCCTCCGCGGTGACGGTGCGGGTGTGGATCTACCCCGAAACCCGGCCGACCGGCGAGCGCGGGGTGGTCATCAACAACTCGCTGAACTCCTACGGACTCACGTACTTTCAGGACGCACGCTGCTGGTGGTACATCGCCGGCGGCGGAAACAACGTGAAAGCAGGTGTCCCCGTCGGTCACTGGTCGCAAGTCTCCTGCACCTATGACGGCGCGGAGATGCGGATTTACGTGAATGGTGCCTTGATCGATTCGCGATCGCTGGGGGTGGCTATTCCCAGCGGAGGCGGCCCCCTCTACATCGCCAATCGCCCCGTCACCGGTCAGCGCTTCCGCGGGCTGCTCGACGAGGTGCAGGTGTACAGCCGGGCGCTCAGTGCGAGCGAAGTGGCCGCCCTCTATGCCCAGGAAGCGAACACCGTGCTGTCCCGGCGTCCCGCGCTGACTGGAAGTCCTGTGCTCGTCGCTGCTAGCTTCACGGCCAGGGTTGGAAATCGCGGCGGCATCCAGGTGGAGGTGGGCGGCGACCGTTATCACCTCGACACAGGCTTCTCCTATCCCGGCAGCGTCGTCGGCATGAACTATTTCTCCCAGTCGGACTTCGGCAGCGGTCCCGGATGGTCGCCTGTGGTCAGTCAGTCCGGTACGAATACCATTAATGTTTCGGCCGGCGGTTCCTCGTACACGGTTCAGCGTCAGGTTCTCCTGGAGAGCGATCGGTTCCGCATCCGAGATACCGTGACCAACATCACCGCGAGCGATGTTGCCGTCCTGATCGGAAACACCGTCATTGCCGAGAACGGATTCACCGAACTGCACCCTGCCGCGGAAGGGGCCAGCGTTGAAAACCCGATGGCGCTGCTGGTCAGGCCCGGCTCATCCCTCGCGGCGGTCGTCGAAGACGCCATCGGGCGGCTGCACTTCGAGCGCAGCAGTTCCCAGAACCAGGCACTGTTCGGCAGTCGCTTCTTCGCCCTCAAGGCCGGCGGCACACACACTTTCGAGTGGCTGGTCTATCCATCGGGTCCCGCCAGCGGCTACTTCCAGCAGGTCCGACAGCTTCGCGAAGACTGGAACGCCAACGTCCCTATTCTTGGTCCCACCGGTTTCCTGGACATTAATTTCCCCGGGCTGCTCAACCCGGCCGCGATGACCAATTACCTGAGCTGGAAGAAACTCAAAGTGGTCATCATGATTCCCTGGCTGGACTACGACCCGGGAAGCCTGCCCTACATCCCCGACCGCAACGAATTCCGCCAGATGATGCAGGCGGCGATGGCGTCACTGAAGCAGGCCGATCCAGACATCCTGGTGCTCGGGGCCGTGGAGACGGACTGGGTCGCGTTCGATCCGGACGAGATTCCCGGAGGTCATCTGCTGCCCTCCTACAGCGGCGGGGGCAGCGGCAATGTCGAGTTGACTCCGGCCCAGACGGCGATCATCGACAATGCCCAGCTGCCCTGGCAGGACAGCTACAAGCGCACCGCTTCGGGCAACCTGGTAATGGAATTGTACAGCCGTGGTGGCGCGCCTCAGCAGGCGCTCTCCGTGTATCCGGAGGTGGGCAACTATCAGTACCAGTTCCTGCTCGATCAGATCCGCTTCATCATGGATGACGTGGGCATGGACGGCTTCTACATCGACGAGTTCAGCCAGGCCTGGAGCGGCCCGTTGCGGACGTACAACACGCGCTGGAACGGGCAGACCTGGGACGGGTTCAGCGCGGATATCGACTCGTCCACCGGCCAGATCGCCCGCCGATTCACCGATGCTTCGCTGGTCGGCGTTCAGGCCCGCCTGAACCTGATGCAGGAGGCGCACACGCGCGGCAAGGTGGTCATCGCCAACACCAACGCGTCTTCGCTCGCCGAGCACGCCGTCTCGGCCAGCCGGTTCCAGGAGCTGTTCAACCGGTTCGATCCCATGGACTGGCCGCTGGGCACCAAGCCGCCTCTGTTTCCTTACTTCCTTCGCGGTCACTTGAACACGCCGATTGCCTACGGCATCGCCCCTGATCCCGAATTACAGGATCATGCGGAACGACTGGTCAAGGGCGTGATCACTTATCTGCGCCACGGGCTGGTTTACTATCATGCGGTGCTGCCCGATCCACCGCAGGCCGGGCCCGGCAGCGGTGGCTTCGGGCCGGTGAATCACATGTTTCCGATCACTCCGGTGGAGTCTGGCGAGGGTTTCATCAAGGGCCCCGAGCGCATCATCACCTGCGTCTCGGGCGTGCATGAACGCCCGCAGGGACCGCGGCCGGATATCCTCATCTTCGACAGCGTTGGCAAGCCGATCAACCACGCGATGGTGGCCCAGCCGGCTGGTTTGGGATGGACCGTGAATCTGCAGATCATCAATTGGGCCCAGGTCGCCGTGATTGCCGTCGACGAAAGCAAGCCGGCACCGGATTTTGATCGCAGCGGCGAGGTGGATTCCACGGATCTGGCTCACTTCCTGGCATGCATGACGGGAAGAGATATCGGTCCACCGTCCCAGGGCTGCGGCGATACGGATATTGACCTCGATGGAGATGCGGATCTTGATGATTTCGCGGTGCTGCAGCGATGCTTCAGCGGCGCGCTGACGCCGGCCGATCCGGCGTGCGACGACTGAGCCATTCAGCGGCTCGACACCGGTGCGCGGCCGAGAGGAGATCTGAATGCCCGAAGAGCCTGACAGACCGATGGCCGACTCATCCCCGCGCACCTTCGTTCAGACCGCCAGTGCGACCTCCTGCGAGTCTCTCGACCGATGGCAGCAGATCACCGAGGAGGAAGCCCGCATGGTTTATGAAATGACTCTGCGGAACGAGCTGTCAGGAGGGACGCCGGTCGTCCGGGAGTTCGAACAGCGATGGCGGGAACTCACGGGCTTGCGCTACAGTTTGACCACCTGCAACGGTTCTTCGGCGCTGTTCAGCGCCATGTTCGGACTCGGCGTTGGTCCGGGAGACGAGGTGATCTGCCCGGTGTACACCTGGATCAGCACGGTCGGACCGGCACTATTCCTGGGCGCGCGCCCCGTGTTCTGTGAGTGCGATCCTGAAACTCTTCAAATCGATCCCGGCGACATACGGGCCAGAATCACGCCCAGGACAAGGGCGATCATCGTCGTTCATCTGTGGGGCTGGGTTGCCGACATGGATGCGATCATGGCCATCAGCCGGGAGCAGGGCATCCCTGTCCTGGAGGATTGTTCCCACGCGCATGGTGCGACGTATCGCGGACGCTCTGTGGGTGCCATCGGCTCGGTTGGCGCGTGGAGCCTCCAGGGAACCAAGCCTGTCAGCGGTGGTGAAGGGGGTGTTCTCGCCACCGATGACGCCACCATCTTCGATCGTGCCTGCATGGCGGGACAGGTCAATCGCATGGCCGGGATGGACCTGCAGACGTCGTCCCTGGAGAAGTATCAGCCTTTGGGAACGGGCATGAAGTTTCGCGCTCACCCGCTGGGCATCGGCATCGCCCTGGTGCAACTCCGCAAGCTGCCGGAGCTCAATGAGCGGCGCCGACGGTATGTGGAAGAGGTCGAAGCCGGGCTTGCCGGTATCCCCGGCCTCAACCCGGTCCGAACCGCGGAAGGATCCTGCAGGGGAGGGTTCTATGCCTTTCCGGTTCGATATGAGCCCGAAGAACTGGGCGGCGTATCCCGGGATGATTTCTGCCGCCTGGTCGCCAAGCGGGGGATCCCGTGTGACGGCGGGTTCTACGGGCTACTCCATGCGTTGCCGATCTTCGCGGAAGGATACGATCTCTACACCGATGGACGGGGACCCTTAATCGAAGGATGGAATGGATATCGCAAGGGCGACTTCCCCGTCAGCGAACGCATGCTCAGCCACCTTGTCTACCTGCCCATGCTCGGCGATCCGATCCCGGACGCCGGCCGGAGAGTGCTGGACGCGCTGCGGGACGCGGCCCGCGCGGCAAAGCGAGGTGACGTGTGAGTAAACTCAGGGCCGGCATTGCTCGGCGGAAGGGCATGCCTCGCGGAGTTGTTCGGTCATGCGGATCATGTCCTGGGTCCGCGTGCTGGTCCATTCCGCGTCCGTCGGTGCTCGGAATTCGCCGTCGTAGATCATGCGCTGCATGACCTGAAACATGACGGCCTCGGGCTTCAGGCTCGAGCGCATCTCTTCGACGGATTGTTTTGCGGAAGGCGTAAGCCGCTGAAGGTAGGCAACCCGCAGGCCCTGCCCATTGACCTGCTCGGGCGTCAAACCGTTGAGGTCTTTGCCGGCACACGCGGCTTTGCAGGAGAACACCATGGCCATGACGCATTCATGCCCCTGGTCATTCTTGAATGGAGGGACGCGGTCGATGCTGTCGGCAAAGAGCTTTCCTGTATCGAGGTCGAAGTACCACCACCGGGTTGGCATGGGCGGCGGCGCGCCTTCTTCCGATCGGTTCATGACCACCAGTGCCCCCGCGGCAACCAGCAGGATTCCCACGATAATACCGACGGCCAGCGGTCTGTTTTCGTTGAGCTTGTCCCGAAAGCCCATGCTGATCGCTCCGGCTGAAACCGGACCGTCAGTGGTTGGCTGACGGACCTCAGCGGCATACGAAAGTGATTGTCAGGGCGGAGCTTAGCAGAAGTGGCCTGCGGCCGCAAGAGTTTGCTTGGACCAGGCGCTCAACCAGATGGATATTCTGGTTGAAACAGGGGGCGGCACGCGGTAATCTGGATTGCTCGGACAGGCCGGCATCTGACCTCGGCTCGAGGCTTGCTGGGAGACATCATCCATGACGTTGGCGACCGTAGAATTGGAGGATGTGGTTGGTTCGGCGTTGGCCCTCTTGGGCGGGCCCCGGGCGATCGAGAATCCCGCCGCGCACGAAGACCTGTTCCGGTGGCCGATCATTGAATGGGAGCACGAGCAGGCGGTCCTGCAGACCCTGCGCGAGGGCAATCTGTCGGACTGGGGCATCACCACGCAGTTCGAATCCGAATTCGCCCGCTACCTGGGGGTCGACCACGCCCTCGCCTATCCGAACGGCACCATGGCGCTGCAGGCGGCCATGTGGGCGGTCGGCGTGCGCCGCGGAGATGAGATCATCTGCCCGAGTGTGACCTTCTGGGCCAGCGTGCTGCAGGCGTTCTCCCTGGGGGCGACGCCGGTATTCTGCGACATTCATCCGCAGACGCTCTGCCTGGACCCTGCCGGCATCGAACGCCACCTGTCGCCGCGCACGCGGGCGATCATGGCGGTGCATTACTGCGGTCACCCCGCCGACATGGACACGATCATGGAGATCGCCCGACGGCACGATCTCAAGGTGATCGAAGACGTCTCGCATGCCCACGGCACCCGCTATCGCGGTCGCATGGCGGGCACCTTCGGCGATGGCGCGGGCTTTTCCATGATGGCCCGAAAGAGCTTCGCCATTGGTGAAGGCGGGATGCTCGTCACGCGCGATCGGGACACCTACGAGCGAGCCGTCGCCTTCTCTCACTACGAGCGTGCCATGAGCGACGTGCACGTGCCCGACCTGCGCCCGATGGTGGCGGCCGAGGGGTTCAGAACCGGTCTCCCGGCCGGCGGTGTGAAAGGCCGGCTCAATCAACTCGCCTCGGCGTTGGGTCGTGTTCAACTGCGTCAATACCCGAAGCGCATGGGCGAGATCGATCAGGCGATGAAGCGGTTCTGGTCACTGCTGAAGGGCACACCGGGGCTCCGCCCGCACCATCCGGAGGACGATACCTCGACGATGGGCGGC
The DNA here is from genome assembly GCA_964455315.1 of uncultured Planctomycetales bacterium. Taxonomy (GTDB): domain Bacteria; phylum Planctomycetota; class Phycisphaerae; order UBA1845; family PWPN01; genus CAYVVX01. The sequence continues at coordinate 16,638 of CAYVVX010000021.1, forward strand.
TGGTACAATCCGGTCGGGCACTACCTCCCGGAGGAACTGGAGGGGCTGCCCGCGGCGACCTTCGCGCGGGCCCTGGAGGCCGAAGGCGTGCCCGGCGACGTCGGGGTCAACTTCCCGCTGCATCTCCACCCGATGTTCAACGAGGCCGACATCTACGGCGACGGCAAACCCACGCGCATTGCCTTCTCCGATCGCGATCTGCGCCAACCGCGCGGCTCACTGCCCGTGTCTGAAGGTATCGCCGAACGGGTCTGCAAGGTGCCCTGGTTTAAGCGCGATCGCCCCAAGGAGATCGCCCTGTACGCCGCGGCCTATCGCAAGGTGGCAATGCAGGCCAGGCGACTGCTGAAACATGAGGCGTGAGCGCCGCACTCGTGAAGCGTCC
>CAYVVX010000021.1:17032-18270 GCA_964455315.1 uncultured Planctomycetales bacterium
ACCCATCATGTGTGCCGCTTCATCCAGTACACTGGCGATTCGGGGCGGTGTCCCCGTCCGCACCGCGGCGTGGCCCGTACGTCGCCTGTTCGGGCGGCGCGAGCGCGAGGCCGTGATGAGGCTCTTCGACCTCGCCGAAGCGGAGGGGCATCATCATCTCGGTTACAACGGGCCGGAAGAGGATGCCTATTGCCGCGAGTTCGCCAGTGCGCTTGGCGGTGGCTTCGCGGATGGGGTCAACTCGGGCACCAGCGCCGTTTTTGTCGCTTTGCTGGCGCTGGATCTCAAACCGGGCGGGGAGATCATAGTTCCGCCGATCACCGATCCGGGCGGTGTGATGCCGGTGGCGCTCCTTGGTCACACGGCTGTTACCGCCGATGCGGCGCCAGGGTCCTACAACATGAGTGCCACGCAGATCGCCGCCCGCATCACCGACCAGACCCGTGCCATCCTGGTCGCACACCTGGCCGGTCTGCCCGCGGACATGGATCCGATCCTGGAGCTGGCGCGGCAACGAGGGATTCCCGTCGTCGAGGATTGCGCCCAGTCCCACGGTGCGATGTATAAAGGCAAGCCGGTGGGGGGCCTGGGGACCATCGCCTGTTATTCGACCATGTTCGGCAAACATCACGCCTCCGGCGGCCAGGGCGGACTGGTGTTCACCCGTGACGAGCCGCTGTACTGGCAGGTTCGCCGTGCCGCGGATCGCGGGAAACCCTTCGGCATTCAGGGAAGCTCGGGCAATCTCTTCGCGTCATTGAACCTCAACATGGACGAACTGCACGCAGCCATCGGGCGGACACAGCTTGCGCGGCTGCCGGCGATGGTCCGGCAGCGCCGGAAGCTGGCGGCAACGCTTGCCGGCCGCTGCAGGGAAGAACTCCGCACCGTGCGCCTGGTGACCGACCCGCCCGGCTGCGAAGCGTCCTACTGGTTCCTCTTCTTCTGTTTCGACCCGGCGCCGCTCCGCGCGACCAAGACTGAGTTTGTCGCGGCGGTTGCCGCCGAGGGCATCCCGGTTGAGCCCGGCTATCCCTTCGTCCAGAGCCGGCAGCCATGGTGGGCGCGTACGTTCCCCGACGCCGGGCCCGAGCGCTATCCGCTGCCCAACATCGACGCCGCGGAAGCCTGCCATTTTCGTTGCCTGTTCCACGAAGACTGGACCGAAACCGAGATCGACGACTTCATGGCGGCCATGACCAAGGTGGAGGCCGCATTCGCCCGTTGATCGAGCGACG
>CAYVVX010000022.1:0-15457 GCA_964455315.1 uncultured Planctomycetales bacterium
CAAGCTGGCGGTCGTCGACGCCACCGGCCGGCTCGTGGCGACGGCGAAGGCGTAGGCCTCGACATAGCCGGCTTGCGGCGTGCCGCCGTTGACATCATCGTCGATCGAGACCCTGAGCGAACGCGTCAGGTGCAGTCCGGAGACGCCGCCGAAGTACGCGGCGTCGGTCGGGAAGCCGGTGGGCGGCCCCTCAGGAGGGACGATGTAGGGGATGCAGAGCAGTTCGCTGACCTGCCCGGTGGCCGGATCCCAGCGCAGCAGCGCATTGTTGTTGCGGTTGCTGCCGCGCGCGCCGGCGGCGAACACGACGCGGCCATGCGAGTCGATGATGATGTCCGTCGTACCGCCAAAGACCTCGGGAGTGTTCCCGCTCTCACCCGACTCGAAGAGGATCGAAACATCCTGCCCGCGCAAGCGCAGGAAGCGGCCATAAAAGATGCCGCCATTGCCGACGCGATGGGCGGCGATGACCATGTCGCCGTCCTGGAGAACCTGTGCGGTGGCCGATCCACAGAGGAAGACCGGCACCGTCATGAGCAGTGCATGAAGTGCGGCATAACGTGCGACGGGGGAGATCGATGCCGCCGACACTATGGAAATCCACATTGAGTGCTTCATTCCCTTGCTCCCTATGCTGTTAGCCGCCATTATTGCGCCTCTTCAGCACAATCTGTGGGTCGTTTTGGCCCGCCGAGGTTCAGAAGCAACCGTATCAGGGGCACTCCGATGGTTTCCACGCGCCCGCCGTTCTGGAGTCCACTTTCCTGGAGGGTCGCCAACCATTCCGGCTCCAGCCCGAGCCATTCGGCACCCGCAGGCTCGACAGGGTTCACAGAGGTGACTGGCAAATGCCTCCGGAGCAGGTATCGCCCCCGGCGCAGATGATCCCGCACCCACCGCAGTTTTGCGTGTCAAATGCCAGATTGGTGCATACCCCATCGCACGGAGTGGCCCCACCGGGGCAGGGCTCGCACGATCCGTCCTGACAGGTCAGACCCTCGCCGCACACGTTCCCGCATGTGCCGCAATTGGTGCTGTCGGACAAGGTGCTCACACATTCCCCCGCACAAGCGGTTTCATCCGCCTGGCAGGCGCAGTTCGGATCAGCCGGGTTCCCGTCGCCGCTGTGGCAGCGCTGGAAGGCGGCGAAGTCATCGCTGTCCACGTCGCCGTCACCGTCCGGGTCGGAACGGACGCAGTCCGGGCTGCCGTCGTGAGGGACCGATGCTCCCGCGCCGCAGCCCTGGAAGACCGCGAAGTCCAGCGGGTCCACGTCGCCGTCGCCGTCATAGTCGAAGCGGATGTACGGCAAACCGCAGTTGGCGGTCACCTGGATGAAGTAGGGGAAATCGTTGCCGTGGTTGATCCATGTGCCTCCCGCGTCGCTTGAATCGGCATAGTCATCCAGGCTTCCGGTTCCGATGGACACGTTCGAGTTTGCGTAGGACCAGTCGTAGGTACCGGCATTGGAGGTGCCCAGCAGGAACCAGTAAGTCTGTGACGCCAGCAGTGTGACCGGCGTGTCCGGGACGAAGGAGCGCACGCTGGGCGGCCCGCTCATATCCGGTGCGGTGAACGTGGTCAGCAGGCCCGCGGGGGTGTTGTCGATCTCGCCGTTGATGTCGGCCGAGCGCAGCTCCGCCACCACCACGGGATCATCCGCTCCATTGCCGACGATGGCCTGGACCCAGAGCAGCGGATGGTCGTTGCCGTCGATCACGAATGATTGCGCGCCCCAGTATTCCGGATTGGCGATCGGTGTGCTGGCACGCAGCTCTTCCGCCAGGTTGTCCACCAGCGTGGAATCAGGGCAGAGGTCGCAGGCGTCGCCGATGCCGTCGCCGTCCGTGTCGATCTGGGTGATGTTGTAGATCAGCGGGCAGTTGTCGCACGCATCGGCCACTCCGTCGGTATCCGTATCCGGTTCATCCGGATCGCAGCAGTCGCCCACGCCGTCCTCGTCCGTGTCGGTCTGGCCGGGGTTGAACACCGTGGGGCAGTTGTCGGTCGCGTCCGGAATCGTATCTCCGTCGAAGTCGCCGGGCAGGCCCTGCCCAAGGATCACGCGTACCTCGTAGGATCCGAGCGTGAAGCCATAGCCCAGGACATCGAGAAAGTAGTCGCCGGCGGCGTCAGCGGGCACGTAGTACAGCACGCGGGTCCAGTCGCCGTCGCCCGCCGGACTGCCCGAAGACCAGCCGGTGAAGCCCAGGTAGGTTGTCCCGTCGGGCGCGTACAGGTCGCCGCCCACGAGGCCGGAATCCGGGCTGGTCAGTCCGCGCACTTCGACCGCGTAGACGCGCTGGGATTCCAGGGCGAAGCTGAACCAGTCGCGGTCACCGCCATGACCGACCACCCCAGCGGTAGTCGTGCCGTCGCTTGGAATGGGTGTCGCCGTCGCGTAGGTATCACCGTGGTCGTCCGGCGGGGTCGGGCCCAGGTCGGTGACCTGCAGTTCATAGGCGCCGCCCGCATCCGCCTGCCCGGCATAGACGAGCACGTGGTAGGTCGCCCCGGCGCCGGCGGGCACACCGTAGACGAGACCTGCCCATGGGCCGTCTCCGCCCGGTCCGGCGAACGACCAGTCGCTGAAATCGAGCTGGTACGGACCTTCGAAGAGCGACGTGGCCACCATCCAGCCATCAACGTGGGTGAGCCCGCGAATCTGCACGCTGTAGTTGTGCTCCGCGAGGGCATCGAAGGTGAAGTAGTCATAGTCCCGCGGATAGTCGATCACGCCGCTCACGGTGGTTCCGTCCACAGGCACACTGGCGGCGGCGGACTGCATGCCGCTGTAGTCGTCGCCCTGCGCTCCGCGATCGGTGATCCCGACTTCCATCTGGCCGACGTACGCGGAGCCCGAAGTTACGACACGCACGTAGTAGGTGTCCGTTGCGGGCGGGAAGAAACTGAGTTCGTCCGGGTCGTAGGGTCCCCATTCGGCCAGCACGGTCGCGCAATCCGAGGCGATCACCTGGGTCACCCCGTAGAACACGCCGGAGGGCGCGAGCCGGGTGAACTCGTAGCGGTTGCCCGCCTCGCCGAGGAAGCTGAGCCAGTCCTCGTCCGTTACCGGGTCAATGGTCGCGCCGGTGACGGTTCCGTCGGTGGCGACCGGCGTGGCGGTGAAACAGTCGTCGCCGTGCTCGTCGGGGCCGCCGCCGCCCAGGTCGGTCACCCGCACCTCGTACGGCCCCACGTTGTCCGGCCAGCCGTTGATCCGCACATGCACATCGCCGTCGGCGCCGGTGGGGACGTAGTACAGAGCGGAGAGCCAGTCGCCGGGCGGCCCGTCCGCAACCGCGTAAGACCAGCCGGTGCCCCCGAGTCCGTAATAATCATCGTAGAGCTCGCCGGCGACGTACCACCCGTGGTCCGTGGTCTGGGCCCGCAGCTCCATCTGGTAGAGGTGCTGCCCGGTGGCGGCGAACTGGAACCAGTCGATATCGCCGACGTAGTCGATGGTCGCGGCGATGATGGTGCCGTCGGTGGCAATGACGGTGGCCCCGGCCCGGCCGCCGCTATGATCATCCACCGCCGGACCCTGGTCGGTCAGGCCAAGTTCGAGGTAACCCACATAGCTTCCGCCCCTCGATGCGATGCGCACGTAGTACGTGTCGGTGGTGGGCGCGACCACGCTGTACTCGTCGGGACTCGACCAGCCCCAGTCGGCCAGGACGGTGGCGCAGTCCGGCCCGAGCACTTCGACGACCTGGAAGAAACTCGCCGACCCCACCAGCGTGGTCGCCCGGTAGCGGTTGCCTGCCTCCGCACTGAAACTCAGCCAGTCCTCGTCCGTCTCCGGATCGATGATCGCCGAAACCACGGTGCCGTCCGTGGCGATGGCGGTGGCCGTCCCGCAGGTGTCGCCGTGATCGTCGAGACCCAGTGAAGGCGCGGCGTCAAGCATGACGACGCACGCTGCCGCCAGAACGAGACCTCTCATCGACCGTGCCATGTTCTTTCTCCTCAAAAGGCTTGCCTGAGCCGCCTTGTTGCCGTTGGTCAGCGACCGCACATCCACCTGCGCGCACGCTACGCCGCTCCGGGGGGCCGTCCCCGGAGTCGGCACGTCGCGCAGGATCACTTTCTGCGCATCAATAGGGTTTCTGAGATCAGGGGGATGACGACGGGGCGTTCAGTTCGTTGCGAACCAGGCGAAATGATTCCCGTCAGGGTCATCGACAGTGCCGGCGCACCGTCGGGAAGCAACCGGTCCGAACGGTTCTCGCTCTTCCCGATACAGGATTACAGTACACATCGCGATTGGGAAAAGCAACTGGAAAGACCGGGCGATCCAGGTTCAAGGTCGGATGGTTTTAACGCCCATGGGGCCGCTGATGGTAAGGTTGAGGGTGATCGGTAATGCCCCGGGCGCCGCGTCGGGCGAACCGTTGTCGGCTCCCCTCCGGTTGGATGCGGTTAGGCTTGTCTCGAAATGGAGCGCTTCGCCATGACCCGCCTGCAAGCGCATATCCACGCTCTTCAGACCGCGCGGCGAATGACCACCGGTCTGCTGGAGGGGCTCGCGGAGCGGCATGGGCTGCATCAGCCGGTGGCCGGCGGGCAGCATGCCCTGTGGATCGTGGGCCACCTGGCCCTGGCCGACGACTGGGGGCTGGTGAGCCTGGGCAGTGCGCGGCGGCTGGCGTCGATGGACCGGTTCTTCGCCGGTTCAGCGCCCATCGTCGCGGATGCGTCCGCGTATCCTCCGGTGGAGGAGGCGATGCGATGTCTTGAGTCGGCCCATGAAGGACTGATCACGCGGCTCGGCGAGATCGACGAGGCGGACCTGGACCGGACGACCTCCGGGCCCATCGCGGCGTTCGCGCCGGACCTGGCGACGCTGTTAATGTCACATGTATGGCACGAGGGGTTTCATACCGGGCAACTGGCCCTCATCCGCCGGTCACTGGGGCTTGCGGTCAGGTGGGGGTAACGGAAGACTCGGCAGATCGCGGTCAGGGTCGGGTGATCCGGCCCTGTGGGGGTGACGGCAAGCGTCGTCGAACCGGTGAGTTACCGGCCCGGTGATCCCATCCACACGAATTATACCTGACCGGCGGCCAGCGGCTGTAACTGACGTGTAAAACCTCCAAAGGGATGCGGGTGGCGGGGCGAGGTCACTTCGGGCGGGTGCGGAAACAAGCGGCAGGGTTCACGATATGGCGGGCGGGCTTCCCGGCGGAGTTGTGAGGGCGTACGGCCATGCGGGAGCGTGTAAACTGGCGTGATGCGGAGCTCTCGCCTGCACCGTGATCTGGGTCGAGTCGGAGGCAGCTTCTGTGAGTGGATGCATGTTGCGAACGTGGTTCGTATTCGCGGTGGTGTTGGCACTGGCAGTCCCGGCACGCGGGGAAGACGCGCCGCGGCTGTCCAACGGCGATTTCTCGGCCGATGGCGGGCCGTTCGGCATTCCTGTTGGCTGGACGCCGTTCGGGAACGCCTATTACGAGGGGTCGATGGACGCGGATCGGGCGGCCGTGGCGGGGGATCTCGCCGCGGGGCAGGAGGCGGGGCTGTACCAGGTGGTGGATGGGCTGCAGGTGGGTCGGCGCTATCGCTTGAGAGCGCGGGCGCGCAGCGGGCACGGGCAGTTGCCGGTGCGCGTCGGGCTGATGCCGCTGGATGCGGATGGGCCGGGCCAGACGGTCTGGAGCGAAGCGTCGACGAAGCAGGAGTGGGTCGATCTGGGCAGTGAAGCAACGGCGACGTCGGCGGCGATGCTGGTTGTGCTGGAGATGCGGAACCTCAATCCGACCTACCGGCTGCTGGAGCGGAACGCGTGGGATGATGTAGTGCTGGAGGCGGTCGGGGCATCGACCACCGGGACACCGCGGGAAACGGACGCCGCCGCACCGCCGCCGATTCCCCCGGCCAACGACGTCTACGGCAGCCTGGCGAATCTCTGGTCGCTGGCCTGGCCCAAACCGGGCGTGCGGACCTTCGAGGTGAGCTCGCGCCATCCGGACCCCGCGAATAATCACGATTACAGCCACTTCGCCGGCAGCGCGACCATCGAGGGCCAGGAGTGGAAGGTGCTCGCGGCGATGGAAGGCCCGGGGGCGATCTGCCGGATGTGGATGACCAACTATCCCGAGGCCGGTCTGATCCGCGTGGAGATCGACGGCGAGCCGGTGGTGAAGTCGTCGATCAGCGATTCTTTCGGCAGCTCCGGCGTGGGGACGTGGCCGTTGAATACGAAAACGAGTGCCGCGTGGATGGCGTACACGCCGATGCCGTTCAGAAGGGCGGCCCGGGTACTTGTACGCGGCGGCGAGCCGGACCGGTTCTACTGGCAGATCACCTGGCAGCGGTTCGACAACGCCGAGGGCGTGCGGCCGTACAGCGAACCGCTGAACGCGACGGATGCGGGGCTGCTGCGGCGCATCCGCGGGCAGTGGCTGGCGGCGTCGCTGGACCCCAAGCCGGCGTGGCCGGGGCAGCGGGCAGATCGAAAAGTCGTCTCGTTGGAGCCCGGCGTCACCGGCAGCATCTTCCGCGATCGCGGCGCGGGCATGCTGGCGGGCTTCCGGATTCGTGTGCCCGGCGGGGGAAAGGATTGGAACGCGCTGCGACTGGAGGCCCGCTGGGACGGCGCCGAGACGCCGCAGGTGAACGCCCCGCTGGGATTGTTCTTCGGCACCGGCTATCCGCCGGCGATCTGCCGCGGACTGCTCATGGGCGTCACGCCGAATGGCTGGGGCTACGCGTGGTTTCCGATGCCGTATGCCAACGGCGCGGAGATCAACCTTGGGAACGAAAGCAACCACCGGGTGAAGGGATTGGACATCGAGACGCACTGGGTTGCGATGCCGGTGGACGAGGTGCCGCCGATGCGATTCCACGCGTTCAGCCGGTATGACGACCGCGCCGGCGAGGGCGATCTGCTGCCGCTGCTGAACGCGAAAGGACGCGGCCACCTGGTCGGCCTGAGCGCGGCCATGAGCCACGGCTCGCAGCAAGACTACCACTTCCTGGAGGGAGACGAGTACGCCTGGGTGGACGGGGAGCGGGAACCATCGACGGCCGGGACGGGGACAGAGGACTACTTCACCTGCGGCTGGTACTTCCAGAACGGGCCGATCTCGCTCGCGCCCGTCGGCGCGGTGGAGGTGAGCCCGGACAAGTTCCGGGTCAGCGCCTACCGGCTGCACGTGTCCGACTGGATCGCGTTCGACGAATCGCTGCGTTTCGCGATCGAGGTGGGGGACTCGGCGATGTCGAATGAGTGGGGGAGGTATGGATCAACGGTGTATTACTACTTGGAGGCAGGGGCTGAGCGGTGAGTTGGAGCGGTTCGAATGGTGAGGTTGGCAGTCCACAGTGAAGGGTCAACAGTCTCAAGTCCGAGTTGAGCAATAACGTTGGCCATAGGGCAATGGGTGATTCCATCCGTTCATGCCGGCGTACTGTTCGCCTCGCTTCCGAAGGCTTGACCTGCGAAACGCCCGTGAAAAACTTACTCCTCGTCGTGTTCATCACTTCTTGCCGCGGTGATGAGGAGGAGGATGATGACACGCCCCACGTAAAACACGCTCAAGCCGATCGACGCTGCGAAGAACGCCCTGGCCGTGATTCCTTGCCAACCCTCGAACTTCCCGTCTGGGGAAAAGAAAGCCCCGAGGAATCCGAAAAGTAGAATGAGGCCTATCCCGGACCAGGGAATGTCGATTCTTTCAATGAGGTTCTTCATGCCCGCCGCTCCGACACCAGGACAACAACTTGGCAAGGACGAATGCCAGAGACCGTGTTCCGGCTGACGATCAAGTGTGCTACTGGACCATCCTCACCCGCGCCACCACCGGGAAATGATCCGACGGATATCGCTCGCCTTCACGATCGTGGCAGATCACGGCGTGGAGCACTTTGGCTTCTGGTGGGGCGAAGACGTAGTCGATCTTGGGGCCGTCCGTTCGGCCCTTCCAGGCGCCGAAGCTGCCGGTCTGTTTCGCGTCGGGGTGCAGCGTGCGGAAGGTGTCGAGGCAGTGCGAGCGCGCGGGTTGCGAGGCAGAGGCGACTGAAGCGGAATCTACGCTGCGGTCATGGGCCGAGAGATCGGCGCGCTCGCGCAGGAGGCGGATGGCCGGGTTGTCCTCGCCGGCATTGAAATCGCCGGTGAGCAGCACGGGATCCTCGGGATGTTCGCGATGGGCGATGTGCCGGGCGATCAACTCGGCCGATTTCTCCCGGCTGGGCTGGGAGATGTGATCGAGATGGGTGTTGTAGTGATAGAAGGGCTGCCCCTGCCGGTCGGCGAAGCGAGCCCAGGTGCAAATACGGGGAATGTCGTTGCCCCAGCTTTTTGATCCGGGTGTTTCCGGCGTGTCCGACAGCCAGAAGGTGCCCTGCTGCTCGGGGCGCAGCCGCTCCTTCAGGTAGAGGATCGCCGAGTACTCGCCGCGGGCCTTACCGTCGTCGCGCCCGACGCCGACTTCGCCATATTCCGGCAGGGCCGCGCGAATCGCGTCCATCTGAAAGCGCAGGGCTTCCTGCAATCCGACCACATCCGGCCGCCGCTGCCGCAGCACCTCGATGACCAGGTCGCGGCGGTGTTTCCAGTGGTTGTCGCCGTCATTGGCGGTGCCGTAGCGGATGTTGAAGGTCATGACCCGCAGATCGCCGGTGACGCGCGGCCCGTTGTCCGCTTCATCGGCGGCGACGATGCCTGATGAACTCGCAGCGGGCGGATCATCCGCGCGTATCGGCGTCAGGGGTGCCACCAGCATCAGCAGCGAAGCGGCAACCAGTCGTCGGCAACGCATGAAGATCGGCGCCCCGCGCCGAAAACCCTTTCTCACGTCTCACCTCCCACTTCTCACCTGCCGCGTTTCCATCGATCCGCCGTCGAACATCACTCCCCAATCGGCACCCCGTCCTTCACCTGGCGCAGGGCGAAGTTGTCGAAATCCGCCTTGAACGGGAACCCCTTGGCATCGCTGGTCCAGGCCCGCAGCCAGACGCTTACCGCGTCCTTTTCCGGCCGCACAGGCTCGGACGCATGATCGACGAAGATCCCGCTGATACCGGGCAGCTTCGTCCACACGATGGTCTCGGCCTTGGGATCGTCGGTCTGGCCGGTGGGGTCGATGCCCACGGCGCAGTAGTGTTCGCGGTCGACCGGGAACGAGCTGCGCACCTGCCCGAAGAGGCGGTAGGTGTGTCGCCGGCTCAGGCCCTCGACGCGCTGCGCGTAGCCGCCGTCACAGGTCTTGCCGCTGAGCGCGCCGCCCACCACGCGGAGGATGCGGCTGGTCTTGTCCGGCTCGTCGGCGAGGTACAGGTGGGTGGTGCCTTCATCGACGGCGAACGGCGTCCAGGCCTGGGGCTTGCCCTTGTCGGCCTGGTCCGCGACCAGCTCGCCGGCTTCCATGTCGCCGTTGACGAGAAGGTTCTTGTCGTCGACCGCGTGGGCCCAGTTGTCCGCTCCGTGGGCGTATTCGATGATCTGCATGTCCAGATCGAAGCCGGCGTCCTTGCCATCCTTGAACGCCGTGCCTTCGGCGTAATCGTCCGGGACGAACTTGCGGTAGGGGTTGAACATCGGGCGGTTGTCGCTGGGCACGCCCTTGATGTTCTTGAAATCGCTGAGCGAGGCGTAGGTCTCGATGGTCTCCATGACCACGGCATAGGTGTTGCCGGGCTGGAGGTTGACCTCGCCGGGGGCGAAGACCGCGCCATAGGTTCCCCAGGAGGCGTCGCCGGTGTAGTTGCCGTTGCCGATGCCGATCTTGGCGATGCCGACCGGTTTGCCCTCCGGCCCGTCTTCGCGAACGCTGAAGCGGATGCGCTGGCGATTCATGCTCGGCTGGTTGCCGCTGGCGGCGGCGTAGAGCAGCACCCCGGCCAGCCCCCTGCCCTGGGCGACGTAGGTCTGGGCCCAGCGCTGCCCGCCGCCGGCGAACTCGCCGTATTCGCGCTGAATCCGCTTGTTGTACGGCACGAGCAGCCCGTCGCTGTCGGAGCTGACATTCATGTACAGGTCGCGTCCGACCCACCCGGTGGCGCCCTTCTCGCCAAGGCGGTAGACGTCGGTGGCCTTGTCGTCGTCGACCCGCCAGAAGGCCTGGAACGGCGTGCCCGTCTCGGAGGCCAGGTGCACGGCGTACTTCCTGCCGGGGGTGGTGGGCACTTCTCCCGAGTTCCAGGCGCAGGACCAGTCGTAGTTCTTGGGACCGCCGCTGTCGACGTTGAGCACCTTCCCCGTGGGGCCGACCTGCTTCCAGGTGTCCGGCGTGCCGGCGCCGGCTTCGTGGATGGACAGAAGCAGGACCTGTACACCGGGCCCGATTCCGTCGACGCCGTCGCTGGCCAGCTTGAAGCCGGCCCGGGTGATGGAGGTGCCCCTGGCGGTGAAGGTCTGGTAGTAGTGGCTTGCCGGCTTCTCATCCCAGGCGGTCAGGTCGAAGCTGGCATAGTCGAAGTTGGGTACGACCTTGATGTCGTAGGTCCTGCCCGGCTCGGTGAACACGTTGGTGTACACGACCGGGCGAACCATGTTGCCGGGCCCGGTGAACAGCAGGGTGTAGTTGCCAGCCCCGCCGTTGAGGTAGAACCATCCGGAGGGGGCCATCTCCCAGCTGCCCGAGCCGACCGCCTGCATGTCCGACCCCAGCGTATTCCCGAAGCAGCGGACGTTGCTCATCGGTTGGACCTCGGCCGGCTGCCCGCGGTGGGCGTCGGTGAAGTAATCGACCACCACGCCGTTGTCCGGCGGCAGGGCGGCCACATCCCGGGGCGTCTTCGGAGCCCAGATCCGCCCGGTGATCAGCACCTGGGCGGACGCGGAAGCAGCGCCCAGCGCCATCACGGTGAGCAGGCCGGCGACGGTCGTTTTCATGATTCACTCCGCAACCGTATCGAGGCTGGCGTCAGCACGGCATGGAAGGCATGTCTTAGACGGATTCCAACGGGCTGTCAAAGCAGCGGCGGGGTACGGGGAACACGCCGGCGGGCGCGGCTAGGGTTGAGCGAACTGGACCTCCAGCCGGGCGTGAAGCAGGTTGCGCGACGGTCGCCATCCGGCGAACCGCGCGGTGGTCACGTTGGCGCATAACCGGCTGAGGCGGCGGAGCAGCTCGCCGGGCTGAAACGGGCGGACGTCGTCCCGGGCCAGCGGCAGCTCGATGCGCAGGGGTTCGCCCGCGCGGCGCACGTCCAGGATGACGCGATCCGGTTGTTCGCGCTGGTCCAGGAGCCGGCGCAGCGAATCCGCCGGGCTCTCGTGATCCAGCGGGGCGCCGTCGACCGCGACGATGCGATCCCCCGGCATCAGCCGGTTGCGGGCCGGCGTGCCTTCGAGCGTCTCTTCGACCAGGAGACCTTCACCATCGCCTCTCGACGCCAGGAAGCCGAGCTGCACCCGTTCTCCCGCGTGGCGGCGGCGCAGGGCATCCCACCATGACCCGCTCAGCAGATCCGGATGTCGCCGCTCGAGGTACGCCAGCCAGGAATCGGTCATCTCCGCCGCCTGTCGCGGCCGGACGGTGACCACGGTCATGGCCGCTCCGCCCCCGGCCTGCACCTGGCGCACGTGCTCATGCAGCCCGGGCGCGGGGATCTCCGCGGAGAGCCCGCGCCAGCCGGCCACGATCTCGCCGAGCCAGCCGCTGTCGGTGGCCATGATCAGCCAGCGGTCGGCGACCGCCCACGAGATGCTCAACGAGGAGAAGAGTTCGTCATCTCCGCCCCCCGGGAGCGGCGCGGTGAATTCCAGCCGCTGCAGCTCGCCGCCTCCGGGCAGCGGCTCGGGAATGATCCGGGGATCGCGCTCGGGGGCCAACTGCAGCAGCAGGTTCACCGCCAGTTGCTGCACGGCGGTCTCCACGGCATGGGGATCATCGGTCTCCACCGCCAGGGCGATGGTCGGCAGCCACAGGGTGGGCTGCTCCGCCGGTGCGGTGGCCGGCGCGGAACTGGTGGCCGGCAGGGAGGCGGGTGCCGGCGCGGGATCGCGTTCGAGTTCGATCGGCCTGCGCCCGACGATGAAGAGGCTCTGCCCGACGAGGTGGTTCAGGAGCCGCCGTTCCAGGATGCCCGGCGCCCAGCCTCCGGCCAGCAGGCTGGCCAGGGAACCGCGGATGCCGGTGTTGTCCCGCGGCCCGCCCTGCAGCAGGTCGGGATAGTCCACTGACGCGGTCCACGCGGCCACGGTCGAGCGCGGCAGCCGGTTGAGCCGCTCGACGCTGAGTTCCATCGACTTGAACGCCTCGGCCTCGGGCTGAATGTGCCCGACCATCTCCACGATCATGCCGCGCGGCGCGGCCAGCAGCCCGGCGGAGAGCCCGTCGAGATCGGGCAGGTTCTCGGCCCAGATCGCCGGCCAGACGCTGCGGTCGGTGCCGGGAATCCTGGGTGTGCCGATGAAGAGGGTCAACTGCGTCCCGGGCGGGAGTTGGGACGTCAACTGGTAGTACAGCGGGTCGGTGGCCAGGGTGTTGCCGCCCTGCGTCCACAGCGACATCGTGCGGTTGAACAGCCGGGAGGGAACACCCACCAGGGCGTAGGCGCCGTCGCAGGCGAGTTCGTGCCCGCCTTCGAGGCGATAGCGGCGCACCCGGACGGGTGGATCTTCCGCGATACGCTGGCCCGCCAGCGCCGCCTCCAGGGCCGCCGGATCACGGGGGCGGGTCAGCAGGATCAGGTTGCCCAGTCCGCTCCAGCCTTCCGCGGCCAGGGCGATGGGCCCGTCAAGCAGCAGGCGCGCGGCGTCGTCCGACCGGACCCCCACGGCTCCGGCGACGCGGACCTGCCAGGGCTGGTCGCTGGGGCGGGTGGCGGATTGGTCGTGCACGTTGCGCAGGAGGGCATCGAACACCTCCGCCAGTCCCTGCCCGGCAGGGGATTGGAGAAGTTCATCCAGGCTGACCAGTTCACAGAAGAGCCGGGCCTCCTCGGGCAGTCGATCGGCCAGGGTCGCGAACGGTCGAGAGGTCGGCGCGGGGACATCATCGAAGGGCGGGGTCGCGGCGGGGTCGCCGGCCATCAGACGTCCACACCAGATCATGGTCAGGAGCAGGGACCAGGAGGCTCGACCGGAAACAGACCGCATGGGGGATCGCTTCCCATGAAAACGGCGGCGTGGCGCTGCGGCGGCGGTCAGAATGCCTCGAGCAGTTCGGTGCGGGTGTCAGGCCGGGGCGCGGAACTGAAGGGCGTCCAGGGCTCGAAGGCAGGCAGGATCCAGCCGGGCTGAGCCGCCGGGGCGGTGTCGCCAACGCTGTTCGGGCGTAGTTTCTGGCCGGCTTCGGTGAGCCCCTCCTGGATGAGCAGTTCGGCGTGGCTGAGCCCGCTGCGCAGGGTGCCGATGGAGTCTCCGGCCCGCTCGACCACGGGGGCCAGGAGCGCGTTGACCAGGCCGCTGGCTTCCATGCGCGGCGCGTCGGGGCGACCGGCTCGATCCGCCGAGGCGGCGTCGGACGGTCTACCCTCGAGGATCGTGCGAACGCCGTCGGGAACTTCGACGGCGTCGTGTCCAAGCACAATGCTGTCAGTCCTGACGGGCTGATCCTGCGGCAGCAGCACCAGCCAGGCGAAGGCGATGCTCGCGGCGGCGGCCAGGGGGGTGGCGACGATGGCGATGCGCCGTCCCCAGCGCGGCTGGCGGCGGATGTTCTGGGCCCGGCGGGCGAGCAGAACGCGGTCGGTGAAGGAGGCGCCGAGTTGAGGTTCGCAACGATCCATGGCCACCACGTCGCCGCAGGCTTCGAGCAGGGCCAGTTCGCCCTGGCAATCGAGGCAGTTGATGCGGTGGGCATGCAACTCGGCCTGGAGCCCGGGCGACAACTCGTCGTCCAGGTAGCGATCGAAGATCTGTCGGGCGTGTCTGCAGGCGATCATGACGCGTTCTCTCTGAAATCGTCAACCCCGGTAAAGTCCTTGGCCAGTCCCGCCAGCGACTCCCTTAGCCGGCTTCGAGCACGATGCAAATGACTCTTCGCGGTCGCCATCGGTACGCCGAGCGTCTGGGCGATGGCGTCACAACTCATCCCTTCGCGGTAGAACAGCATGACCGCCGCCCGCTGAGGGGCTGACAGGTTGTCCACCGCGTCCCAGATCTGATCCTTGAGGCGGCGGGCTTCCTCGCTCTCGGCAAGCTGCTGAGGCGCATCCGGCTCCCGCGAGGGCATCTCGGCGAAGTCGAGGTCGCCGGTCAGCGACTTGCGGCGGCGGAGATGGTTCAGGCACAGGCGGTACCCGATGGTGAACAGCCAGGTGCTGAACCGGTACTCCGAAGAGAAGCTTTCCAGCGAGCTGAACGCCCGCAGAAACGCCTCCTGGCAGATCTCCTCGGACTCTTCATGGTGCCGCAGGATCCGCCAGACGAACGCGAACAGCCGGTCCTTATGAGCGTCCACCAGATCCCGCGCGGCATCCTCGCAACCCGCGCAGGCCCGCGACACCAGGCGCTTCTCAGCACGCCGGGTCAGTCGGGGGGAACTGGTTTCGGTCGTCCGTGTGAACATGTTCATCCCATTATACAGCCTCACGGCCGGGGGGATGCGGAAAGTTGGGGGCGGGTCGGGCATCCTGGAAGGATCGGCCATCCGGCCGGCGAATCTGATCATCAGTTGCTCGCAGGCCGCCGGGGTCCGTAGAATGAGCCGCCTGCGGTGCGCATCAACCGCCGGCGACCGGCCGGGATCCGACGCACCCTGATTTAAGTTGTTCTATTGCAATGGGTTGCATTTTTTCGGCGGGTGCGGGGGCAGCGCGACGCTATGGCCAAGAAGAAGAGTACCGACAACCAGCGCCGCATCGTCAACCGCAGAGCCCGGCATGATTATCACATTCTGGAGACGTTCGAGGCCGGAATCGTGCTGACCGGCAGCGAGGTGAAAAGCCTGCGGGCGGGCCAGGCCCAGATCACCGAGTCGTTCGTGCGCCTGCATGCGAATAGTGCCACACTTTACAATGCCCAGATCGACCGGTACCCGCCGGCGACCGACCGCAACCACGAGCCGCAGCGCAGCCGGCGGCTGCTGCTGCACAAGCGGGAGCTGCGGAAGATGGCCCCGCAGGTGGCCCAGCCGGGGGTCACGGTGATCCCGCTGAGCCTCTACTTCAACAGCCGCGGGCTGGCCAAGCTGGAGCTGGGCATTGCCACCGGTAAGAAGCAGCACGACAAGCGCCAGGACATGAAGAAGCGCGAGCACCAGCGGGAGATGGACCGCGCGACGCGGATGCGGCGGTAGGCTCCCGGCGCGGTCCCCGGGTCGTCGGCTCAGCCGCCGCCGGGCTTGCTGACGTCGAACTGGCGCTTGAGCGCGGGGTTGCGGTTGATCTGCTGGTAACGTTCGGCCACGTCGTCGACGAAGCCGCGGGCTTCGCTGCGCTCGCGCGGGCTGAGCTTGGTGATCAGGAACTTGGTGTATTCGTCGTTGCGGCTGGGCATGCTTTCCTTGAAGTGCTCGCCGAGATTGTCCAGCCCGCCCTTGCCGGCCAGCAAAAACTTGCG
>CAYVVX010000022.1:15467-15834 GCA_964455315.1 uncultured Planctomycetales bacterium
GCCAGCCCCGAGCGAACCCCCTCGAAGTTGCGAATGACGTTGTCGATGAAGGCGGCCTTCTCGCTGGACGACTTCATGTCGTTGTACAGGCGGGCGTTTTCCATGAGCCTGACCCGCCCGATGTCGGTGATGGAGTTGAAGAACGCGTCGCGCTGCTGCTGCGACATCCGCCCGATGGAAGCGTTGAACTGGCGGCGCAGATCGCCCTCGCTGAACCGCTGCAGCGTCTCCACCAGGTACTGTTCGCGGCGCTGCACGGGCAGTCGGCCGAGCCCGCGATCGTTGCCCAGGTAGGCGACGATCTCATCGCTGGTGGCGCTGGCCACCGGCGGCGGGGACATGGTGGTGAAGGTGAAGTACGCCCAGT
>CAYVVX010000022.1:15844-16276 GCA_964455315.1 uncultured Planctomycetales bacterium
AGCCGGCCGCGCAGAGCGCGAGCGTTCCGGCCAGCACCAGCAGGGAGTTCCTGGTGCGCTGGGAGATCAGGGGTTGGGAGGGTTGCCTGGTTCGCGATGATGCCATGGTATCAGGTGCCGTTTTCCAGTGACCTTGTTTCTCGTAGCTTCCGCTAGTTGAGGCTTGCGCCGTTGTCCCTGTCGCGCGGGCGGTCGCTCACGGAACAGCCGGAGGGGCGAGCTGATTCTGCTGATTGCTCACCCCGATCTGCTTGGACTGGTCCCAATTGTCGCTCTGCACGCGAAGGTCGGCGTAGAGCACGTTGTGAGAGCCCAGCCGCTCGGGACCGCCGTGAAAGGCCTCGAAGTCGTAGACCATCCACAGGTCGGTGTTCAGCGTGATGATCAGGTCGTTGAGCAGGGCGGTCTTCTTGAAGCCGATCCGCCGGCCGT
>CAYVVX010000022.1:16286-18255 GCA_964455315.1 uncultured Planctomycetales bacterium
TCTCAAAGTAACGGGGCTTGCCCAGGCCGGTGACCATGGTCACCGTGTCGGCGGGGCAGGCGAACAAATCGCTCTTGCCGCCGGTCTCCAGCTTGAGGGCTTCGGGCAGGGACAGCCGGGCCTTGCGCAGGCCGGCCACCACCGCCGGATCGGTGGCCTCGCGGCTGGGCATGGCCGCGATCCACGGGAAGGTGTCGCGATTGACCTGCAGGTATGCCTGCATGGCCACGCCGACCTGGTGAAGATTGTGCTTGCACTTGGTCTTGTTGCTGATCCGCCGGGCCTCGGAGATCGAGGGCATCAGAATGGTGATCAGCAGGGCCATGATGGCCACCACGACCATGACCTCGATCAGGGTGAAGCCGCGTCTGTTCCGCATCATCAAGCCTCGCAGGGGACTGCCAAAGGTTGGAGGACCGCGCCAGAGGTCCGTCTCTTTGGCGTATACGGCGTCAACGGACCGCAAGTTCCGCAGAATCGAGCGGCCCCGATCGGGGGCGAGCCGCTCCAGCCACGGTCTGAGGCGGTCGGTTTCCCGCGCCAATCCCCTATTTTCACACCCTGCGGCGGGCTGTCAAGCGTCTCCCCGGGGTTCGCGCGGCCGCTTCTCCAGGCCGGCTGAGGAACCAAACCACGGAATTCTGCCAAAAATGGGGTGACTGGCAGGCCGATTCCGCGTACACTGGAGCCAGTTTGGGCCCCACTCAGGAAGGGAGTCAATCATGTCCCATGATTCCAGCCGGAGCTTCTCCGGCCCGGCGGCGTTGGCATTGCTGGTCTGCACTATCGTTTCGGTGGCCATCGCCTCGATGGGCGGCGGCTACGACCTGAGCTGGTACACCATCGACGGCGGCGGCGGCACCAGCACGGGCGGCGGCTACACGCTCAGCGGGACCATCGGGCAGCCCGACGCCTCGGTCACGCCCATGACCGGCGGCAACTACACCCTGGTCGGCGGGTTCTGGCCGGGCGCGGCGGCAGGCGTCCCGGTGCCGGACTTCACCCTGGTCAGCGCGCTGTCCCGCCGGACCCACGCGGCGGCGGGGGACTTCGATCAGCCGCTGCCCATCGATCAGGCATCCGCGGCCGTCGAACCGCGCACCGGCGGTCCCATGACGCTGGTGCTGACCTTCAGCGACGACGTGGCCGCGGTGGACGGGACGCTGGATTGCGGCGAGGTCGCGCTCTCCGGTGGCGCGAACTGCGTCTCGGTCAGCGGGCTGGATGAGTTCATGACCATCAATCTCACCAACGCCGCGCCGGGCGCCTGCCTGGTGGCGACCCTGAGCGGCCTGAAGAGCACCTCCGACGTCGCCATGACCGGCGACAACGACCTGCACGTTCGCGTGCTCCCCGGCGACGCCACGCTGGACGGCGTGATCAACATCGTGGACCTCAACACGGTGAAGGGCAGCCTGTTCCAGCCGGTCGACGGGGCCTCGTTCCTGAGGGACGTCAACGCCGACGGCGTGATCAACATCGTCGACCTCAACGACGTGAAGGGCAGGCTGTTCACGACGCTGGCGAACTGTCCATAGAGCATCGACCACCCCGATGGCTGGTGTCAGCGCCCTGCTCGTGGCGGCCATCGGGAAAACACTTCGAGCACCCGGATTGTTCGCGATGAGCCCCCGGGTTTGATCGGCCGCATCTCATCATCATCCCATACAGCAGTTGAGACGCGCCGCCCGCTCATGAGGTAGACGCCGCCTCGACCGGCGTGCGCTTTCGTCCGGCCGCGAGAAGTTGCCGCCCCTGCAAGTCACAGGCCGGGTTCAGAGCTGTGCCGCATGCGCGGTATGCGTTGTTGTCGAGCGCAGGTCTGCGCGCGATTCCCGGCGGCGGATCGTAATCGGTGAATGGCAGAGCCAAGCCGGGATTGGGCAGAGCTATGACCAGATCCTGTGCGGCCACGGGGTCGCACGCGGAACGTCCGGCACGGGGGCCGGAGGCTACGCCGGCAGCAGCG
>CAYVVX010000023.1:0-2338 GCA_964455315.1 uncultured Planctomycetales bacterium
GAGCCTCGCCGTCGATCAGCATCTCGACGTAGGCCTTGATCGAGGACAACGGGGTTTGAAGCTCATGCGACACCGCCGACACGAAGTCGGTCTTCATCTGCACCGTCTCGCGCTCCCGGGTGATGTCGTGGAACACGGCCACCATGCCACCGGTCGCGCCGGCCCCGTCGGTCAGATGGGACAGGGTGATGTCGTAGGTCTGGGTGCGCCCCTCCTTCACCATGCTGTACTCCAGCCGGCGTCGGAAGCAGGGCTCGCCGCTGCCGCGAACCTCCTGCAGCAGATTCGCCAGGGCTCCATCGCTGATCACCTTGTCAAAGGTGTGGCCGCGCGATTTGCGCAGGTCCATCCCCAGCAGGTTCTCGGCGGCCGGGTTGGCCAGCACCACGTCGCCCGCGGCGTCGATCACCAGGACCGCGTCGATGATGCTCAGAATGATGGCTTCCGTGTTGCGCCGCTGGGCTTCGACGTCCGCCATCTGGATATCGAGTTCCTTCTTCTGCAATCGCAGGCGGTCGAAGCGGGCCTGGACATGCCCGACATAATCCGTGAGGGCGGCCATCACCGCCGAGAGTTCATGGGGGACCGACAGGGTCAGGGGTTCGATACGCTCCTCGCGAAGCAGGGCCTGGAGCTGTCGCTCGATGTGATCGCAGGAGCGCTGCAGCAGGTGCCGGCCCAGCAACAGCATCACGATCCCCGACACGACCAGCATACCGCACACCGCCCAGGCCACCAGTTGCCGCCCAGGTGGCTCGCCGTGGACCACCACCGACAGCCCCACCAGCGCCACACAGGCGATCACCACCAGCAGCGCGAGAGTCAGCGAGGTGAACCGCCGCAGGGAAAAGGCGGTGGTCCCGGACCGGGGCGAACCGACGGCCGGGACGGACGGGAACTCGATATGACCGTTGAAATGACTCATGGGCTTCGAGAATCGTCTCCCATCATGCTCTGGAGGTCCGCGCTCAAACCAAGGGGTATCGCGGTCGCTGAGGATGGCTTTTCCGCCAGCAGGCTCCGGCCGGGGCTGATCCGCTCGAGGTGCTGATAGCAGCGGTTGGCCGCCTCCCGGTCGCCCATCTCCTCGCGGCACCGGCCCAGGAAGTAGAGGGCCACGCGATCATCCGGAGCGTGGTCCAGGGCGCTGTCGAAGGCCGACGCCGCCGAGGCCAGATCCTTCTGCCGGTAGCACACGTAGCCGAGCCACAGTCGGTATTCGATGTTGTCGGGTTCACAGGTGGTCGCCTGCATGGACGCCTGCCGCGCGGTCAGCAGATCTCCCGAGGCCACCGATGCGCGGGCCAGCCAGTGCCAGGCCACCGCCTGTTTGGGCGCCGCGGCGGTAGCCTGCCGCAGCACCGCCTTGGCTTCATTCGCGTTGCCCAGGTCGAGCTGGCAGCGCCCCAGCAGCAGCAGGACCAGCGGGCGGTTTTCCCCCTGGGCGTCCGCTACCACGCTGCCGAGCACGTCGCGGGCCTCCTCCGCGTGCCCGGCCAGGCTCAGCGCCAGGCCCAACTGCGTCGCCAGCGTGCCGTCCTCCGGCGAGAGCGTGCGGGCCTGACGATAGGCGTCGGCCGCCTCCTCGTACCGGCCCAGCATGATGTAGATCCCGCCGGCCAGCTCGCGCAGGGCCGCGTTCTGTTCGAAGTCCGCCCAGTGCTCGCGCACCAGCGCCAGCGCCTCGGCCGCCCGGTTCAATGCCACCAGCGTCTCGGCCGTCGCCACAACGTAGTGGGCGTTGGCAGGTTCGCGCTCCGAGGCCTGGCGGTAATACTCCAGCGCCGGCTGGAACTTGCCGTAGTGCTGGGCGATCACGCCGTTGAGGTAATCCGTCTCCGCGGTCGCCCCGCCGCTGGTCACCGCCTGCTCCAATGCCATCGCCGCCGCCGCGGTCTGCCCCCGCTCCAGCAGCACGCGGCTCAGCAGGACGTACGGCTGGGCTGCCTGGCGGTCCAGACCGATGGCTTCGTCGAGCTGCACCTGGGCGTCATCCAGCCGCCCGGCATTGAAACTCTCCTCGGCCAGTTGGTACTTGAGCCGGGCACGAACCTGGCTCCACCGGTCGGTGGCCTGCTCCTTGGAGGTGCGCAGATCATCGATGGGCAGTTTGCTGCATGCCGGCAGCACCAGCAGGGCAAACGCAGTCAGTGATTTCATCGCTCGGTGCTTCATGAGGGCTCCTCCATGATCCCGCCGTCAGCCGGATCCTGCGACACCGGTCCGCCACGGGCTCCCGCGTCCGGGCCGAACGACTCCTCAAAGCCATTGGGTCCATGCATGCCCGGGAAATGGAACGGCGGGCCCGGCCGGCCGTACGGCGGCTCGATCACGCCCT
>CAYVVX010000023.1:2348-3313 GCA_964455315.1 uncultured Planctomycetales bacterium
AGAAACCCGCGGACATCACTGCTGTCCTCCTCCCACAGCCGCTGGTCAAGCAGCTTCTCCTTCAGCTTGATCGCCGCCAGGAACTTGGGGTTGTTGTTGATGGCCAGGTCCAGATCCCACAGCGCCTTGCTCAGATGCCCGTTCTCGAGATGCTCCAGGGCCCACTTGTAATGAGCCTGCCCCAGCCGTTCGCGGCCGAAGAACTGCGACCCCTGGCGCATTCCCACGCGGAACCGTTCGACGTCGTCATCCGCGGCCAGGCTCTCGCTGAGCAGGTCGTCATCCTTGACCACGTGCACGGTCAGGAGAATGATGACTTCTTCGCGCTGTACCGTGTCGCGCGTGTTGCGGAAGAGCATGCCGGCGATGGGGATGTTGCCGACCAGCGGAACCTGTCCGCGCGTGTTGGAGCTGACTTCCCGGAACAGACCACCGATCAGGATGGTGTGCCCGTCCCGGACCATGATGTTGGTGGTCACCTCGGTGGTCTGCTCGAAGGGCAGGTTCGACGCGGTGATGCCGCCGGTGCTGTCCTCCGGATGCACTTCCATGCGGATGTAGCCGTCATCGCCGATGAACGGGCGGAAGATCAGCCGTGTACCGGTCTCCAGGAAATCCACGCTCTGGACCGTCGCGGTCTCGGTCACGGTCGTGGTCAGGTAGCCGTCGCGCCGCCCCACGATCACCTCGCCGCGCTGCTTGTTGAGCGTCATCACCTTGGGATTGGCCAGGACGCTGGTGTCGGTGATGGATTCCAGGGCCCGCACAAACACCGCGGTGGAGTTCTTGATGACACCGAACGAGTACCCGCCGTCGGGAACCGCGTCGTTGAAATCCGTGCGGTTGGTCATCACCGTGTTGGTCGGAATCGGAAACAGCGTGCCCGTGTTCAGTTCGGTCACACCCGGCGATGTCGAGGTCAGCCCGCTGAAGTCCACGCCGCCGACCACGTTGAAGTCGATGCC
>CAYVVX010000023.1:3323-6997 GCA_964455315.1 uncultured Planctomycetales bacterium
CGTTGAGCTGGGCACGCAGGATCGTCGCCTCCACCAGGATCTGACGCGGCCGCAGGTCGATCTGGCTGATCATCCTGGCGATCGCGTCGATGTTCTCGGGGTAGTCGATCACCAGCAGGCAATCCTCGATCATCATCGCGTCGCCTCCGGCCGCGTCTGAGTTCGATGGAATGCCGTTTTCTCCCGCCGGCGTGACCGCAACCTTGCCGTCGGCGCTGAGCAGCGGCTGGATCATGGACTGGGCGTCGGCCGCACGCGTGTAGCGCAGCCGGAAAAGCTGGCTGACCGGAAGCCGGGAGGCGGCTTCCATTTTGTTGGCTTCCTCGACCGTGTGGACGTAGATGAAGTTGCCCTTCTCCCGCCAGGTGCAGTTGTTGCCCGCCAGAATCGCGGTCAGCGCTTCCTCAAAGGTGACCTCGTAGAGATTGGCGGTGACTGATCCTGAAACCGTGTTGCTGGCGATGATGTTGCGGCGGCTCTGGATGGAAAGCATCTGCAGAACCGTGCCCAGGTCGAGCTCCCGCACATGCATTTCCACCGTACCGCTGGGGCTGACCCGAATATCCGGCGGTTCGCCCTCGCCGGCATCGTTGGAACTCGCCTCGACGGGCTCCGCGGCCGTCTCCTCGGCTTCGGCCGGGGGATCAGCCGCGGCCGCCGCATGAGGCACTACCGCCTCGGAGATCTCGTCGGGCAGGGGTGCCGCCGACCACGCGGTGCCGCACATGGACAGCATGACGACCGCCATCCAATGGAACCAACGGCAACCGTGCCGTGTCATCATCCTTGATGTCGAACCCGGCATGTGCATCCGACTCCTTCGCCTTGCCTGCCCCTCGTGTCCCGGTTTCACGCCGTTCGGCGCCTCAGGTTGGGAATACTCCCAGCTCATTTCAGCCACAGGGTCAGGCGGACATTCTCCCGGCTGACCACCACACGATCCGGTTCAATCCGCTCCACCACGAATCCCTCGATCTCTTCGCCGAGCCTGATCACCTTGCCGTTGACGCAGGCCGCCGGTGACGGACCGCACAGCGTGCTCTGCAGTACCAGCGCCCCGGCGGATCCCCGGATTTCGGCCACCCCACCGGTGGCGTTCGCGGCAGTCGCAACAACGCTGCCGGCCACCCGCGGGTAAGCTTCGAGATCGATCGCGAATGGATCGTGATCGATCGTTCGCACCAGCGGACGCGACAGCCTGACCGCGGGCGGAACCACCACCCCGGTCGTTTCACCGGTGCCGATGATCGCCACCGGCGTCATCGTGGCCGCCGCATCGGCGGGTTGAAGTCCCTTCGAACCTAACAGCCAGCGGCCATACAGTCCGACCATCACCAGTGCCAGGATCGCCAGCAGGGCGGTCTTGCGGGGGTCGGCCCGCAGATGTGCCTGAAAAACCACCCACACGGGCGGTCGGCCTGTGCTCATGTCCTGCCCTGCTCCGTTGTCGTGGTCCGGAAGTACACCCGAAGACTGATCTCCGCGATAACCGTTGTTGCGCGCTCCGGGTCCGTCTGGATGCTCACCCGATCAAACCGCGTCAGCCGCGGCAATTGATCGATCGCCTGGATCAGACCGAAAATGTCCGTGAACATGCCGCGGACCTTCAGCGTCACCGGCAGCATGACCAGTTTCTCGTCGCGCGTCGGCCGCCCCGGTTGAATGAGATCCGGCGCCAGCCGTTGACGCTCCGCGGCCCTTCCGATTTCCTGAAGGAACGCACCAAGCGCTTCTTCGCCTCCCACCGCTGTCGCGCATCGCCGGCTCTCCGCTTCCAGTGCGTCTACCTGCTTCCGCAGTGCCGCCAGTGCTTCCTGACTGGTTTCCCCGGTGGCCAGCTCGAAACGCTCGGCCCGGGTCTGGGCCTTGACAGCGGCGATGCGTCTGAACTGCGGCCCGGTCACCAGCGAGATGAATCCCACCACCGCGAGAACGATCGCCGCGGCGAACAGCGTGGAACGTCTGTCAAGACCTCTACTCATCCGATTCCTGTCCGAAACGCGACCGCGACTCAATGATCCTGGACGCGATTGACCGTGAACTGCAGCTCGAACTCCCGCATCAGCCGGTCTGCCTCCTCGTGCTGCCGCGAAAAAACCAGCGTGACTTCCCTGAACAGCGGGCTCGCCGCCAGCCTGCCCAGGAACGTGCCCACCTCGACATCGCTGGCCGCGACACCGCGAACCACCGCGTGCGTCGTGCCCGGCGCCAGCAGCGAATCCGCTCCGGCGTTGCCCTCAGTCGCGGGCCCGGAGTGTCCGCGTGTCGTGTCCGCCGCCGGATTCTCTGACTGGCGCTCGATCTTCAACCAGCGCAGCGACATCGCGTCGCCCATCAACCGCACCTGCTCGGCCAGCAGCGCATCGATCGGCGCGTCATCATCGAGCAGGCTCACCACGGCCAGCTCCCGGCGCAGATCCCTGGCCCGGGAGGTCAACTTCTCCACCTGCTCAAAATGCTCCACACCCCCGCGCAGCGTCTCCAGCGTGGCCGAGGCCGCCTTCAGCCGGGCCGCGTTGCCGAAATGCATGATCAGCAGAGCCGCGAAGACGCAGCCACCGTATACCACTTGCCGCCGCCTCTGCCGGCGGCGAAACCGCTGCCGGTGAAACTCGGGCGGGAGGAAGTCGAGCTCGCGCATCAGTTCACCTCCGCCGGCTGAATCACCGGCTTGAGGGCGAGCCCCAGCGCTGTAGCCCACTCCGGCTGACCGTTGCGCCGCTCGGTGCCGGCCAGCAGCTTCTCCATCCCCGTATGCTTGAGGGGCCGGCCCGTCCGAAACTGCAGGTTGAGCTGGTCCGCCAGCACCCGCAGCATGTCCTGCATGCACGCTTCGCCACCGACCACGGTCACCGCCTCGGGACGCATCCCGCGGAAGGTCACCGAGCAGTATCGCAGGCACAGGGCGATTTCCTTGGCCAGTTGTTCGTAGGCGGGCCTTACCGCCTGAAGCACGGCCTGGCGCATGCTCTCCCCGACCAGCTCATCGCCGAGCGTGTCCGATTCCTGACCGGCCGTTTCCACGGCCCCCTGGCGATGCAGACGAATGCGCAGCTCCGCGGCCTCATGGACGGTCAGGCCGAGACCCGTGGCAGTGAGCTGGTCGAATCGGCGCCCGCCCACGGCGATGCTCTTGAAGAAGACGATGTCTTTGCCGCGGGTGACCAGCACGCGGGTGCCGCCGCAACCGACATCGAGAAACACGTTGACCTCGTTGACGTCCTCGGCTCGCTGCAGAAACTGCTCGAAAACACGGAAGACAGCGCAGGGGGGAGCGTCAATCGCCGTCGGATCCAGCCGCAGCTCGTCCAGCATCGCCATCCGCGCCTCCACCACCGAGGAGGGCACCCCGAAGGCAATCGCCTCCTGGCGGGTCTCGCTGCCCTGCCGAACCTCGCCGGCCGTCATGAACCGGATCGCGGAGTTCTCCGGATCCAGGTTCAGCCGCTCGGTGGCCTCGAACCGGATCACCTCGGCAAGGTCTTCTTCCGGCATGGACGGGACGCGCACGCTGCGGAACTGCAGGTCGTCCCACGCCAGCGCAGTGATCGCTTCCCGTCCGGCGAAGTGACCCTCCGCGAGGATCTCCGCGGCCGCACGGCATTGCAGTCTGACCAGTTCACCCCGATCGAGTTCCCCGGCCGGAAGCGTGCGCATTCAGCTGGCGACGACCG
>CAYVVX010000023.1:7007-11942 GCA_964455315.1 uncultured Planctomycetales bacterium
GCGCTGGTGCAGGCGATGGGCGCGCCGGAGTGGAGCCGCGATCCGCAGTTCGCGCACCACGCGGGGCGCGTTGCGCGCATCGAGGAACTGCACCGCCACCTCGGCGCCTGGACCACGTCGCACGACGACCGTGCGCTGGCCGCGATACTTGGACATCTGCAGCATGCGCACGGCGCGGGTGCCGAAGTCGATGGCGATCGGCGAGACCGAGCGTCGGATCCAGGCCAGCGAACGACTCACGATGCCTCCAAAACAGGGTAACGGTACGCGCGGCGTTCCCGGATTCCGCGGTCAGAACCGCGCGGGAGGCGCCTGTTCCATCGCGCACGCCGTCAGCGCGGCTGTGCCGCGCTCGACGAACTCGCCGGCTGCTTCCTGACCGCCGGCTTGGTGTCTTTATCGGTACCCACCACAGTCACCTTGATGGGCCCGGTCTTGAGCGTCTGCAGGATCGCATCCAGACGGACATTCGTCTGCGTCTGCTGGTCCAATAAATCCCTGCGCTGCCGGCCCGCATCCGGTACCTGGGCCTGGGCTCGAGGAATGGCCGGTGCCAGCAGCGCCCCGAGTTCCACCGCGATCACGCCCAGCAGGACTACGATGCCCGTCAGGCAGTAGCGCAGCCATCGAATGTCCATGGTCTCTTTCATCTCGATCTCCTCGCGACCCATAATCCTGGTCTGGATCCGGCAGGCCGCCTCCCCGGCGGTCCGCCGAACCTCCCGGCTCATCTTTGAAGTGCCTCAGTAGGCGGCGTTCGCCGCGCTGTCGTTGGCCCGGAACTGCCCCGTGCCCGACCCCGCGTAGTACCAGG
This sequence comes from uncultured Planctomycetales bacterium, assembly GCA_964455315.1. GTDB lineage: Bacteria > Planctomycetota > Phycisphaerae > UBA1845 > PWPN01 > CAYVVX01. The sequence continues at coordinate 7,822 of CAYVVX010000023.1, forward strand.
CGCTGGTGCCGTAGGCACCGGTGCCGATGGTGCTGGTCCTGGTGAAAGGATTCTCCGGAATCGCCTGCAGGTACGGGCCGAAATTGAAACCTGACGTGCCGATTGCCGCGGTGGTCCCGTCGGATTTACTGGCCGTGGTCATCTGGGCGACGAACGACGCCGACGACGTCGGATAGCTCTCGTTGTGCTGCATCTTGTAGAGTTCGATCTGGGCCCGGATGGTTTGCAGGTTCGCCTTCAACGCATTGAGTTGAGCGTCAGTGTTGGCGCTGGCGAACTGGGGAATGACGATCGCGGCCAGGATTCCGAGAATCACCACCACCGTGAGCACTTCCACCAGGGTGAAGGCGCATGGTCGTCTCGAGTTCCACTGTGAGCACAACATCCTGACCACCTGTTCGTGGGCCGATCCTCGCGCGGGCGAGCCCCGTAGCTCAACCACGACGCCAAACGGGGCACCCCTGCGGCTATCGGATCAAACTTCAGCTCACTTGATGTCAGGGCACCCGGGGAGCGGGCAGGGCGGAGAGCCAGGGAAGGATATCGGACCTGTCGACAACGCCCGACGAGAGCGGGATCTGGCGGTATCGGAGCGAGCGCAGGCGGCTGACCCCGGTTCCCCGGATCAGCAGATCCACTGGATAGTGGTTTTCAGAACCAGATGAAGGCACCGCCTGCCCGGAGGATGCCTCCAGCCGCAGCAGCGGATCGGATGCCGGTTCGAGCAGGCTGTAGCTCGCCGACGGCCCCATCGCTTCGCCGAAGGTGGCCGCAAGACTGCCGACTTCGGCGGGTCCCATGCCCGCCAGCGGGACGTCAACCACCACCCGCCCCCCCTCGGCGACCCGACGGCTCAGCAGATCAAACCACTCCAGGCTCTTCTCCCAGGAGCTGCCGAGCGGACCCGGCTGGACCTGCTGATAAATGAAATCGAATCTGCGGCGGTCGAGCATCAGTCCACGGAACACACTGCCCCGCCGGGCCCGCAACCGCTCCGCCGTCCCGGGCCCCAGCCCGGTCGTGTCCTCCAGCCTGCTTTCCCCCGGGGGGGGATAGAGTACGACGAGGCGCGGCGGATCCTGGACCCCCTGCTTCGGCGGCTGGGCATTCATCCAAATTCGGGCGGCGTCGGCCCCTACGCCCACCAGGCAGACCGATCGCGGGCGATGTCGATCCCCTTCCAATGGCAATGGTGGAAGAGTCGCCACCCGCTCGGGCTGAGACCTGCGCTGCATCTCGACGCTCTGTCGAACCGTCATCGGAAACAGGAACACCGCCAGGGCCAGCCCCGCGAAGACGCCCGCCAGCCGGCGCTGCTGCCGGGGGCCGGTCTCAGCGCCCTGGTAGATGTGAGCCAGGCCGCCGGCGCCCAGCATCATCAGCGCCCCCAGGGCCACCGTTCCTCCCGCTCCCAGGCCAGGCAACGCGAACTGGTAACCGGCAATCAATCCGACCGTGAGGCCGCACAGGAGCTGCGCGCCGGATCCGCGTCCGGACAGGCGGGCTTCGGCGGACGACTCCATGCCCGACAGTCGCCCCAGCGACCAGCCCAGCGGTACCCCCAGCAGCATGATGGGCAACGGCGAGGCCTCGCCCTCCGGCAGCCATATTCGGCTGATCAGCGCCGCCGATGCCCCCAGGCCCGCAGTCCAGACGTCCGCCCCCCGGGACTGTCGGGAGGCCGAACCGCGGGGGATGAACCCGGCGATCAACAGGCCCGCCGACACCGCCAACGCCAGCGTTCCGCCCAAAGTCGGCAAGCTCGACAGCGGGCAGGCCCCGCCCGCGACCGACAGGCAAAGCCAGCCGCACACGATCAGTCCCACGGCGGGGCCCAGCATGATCCTGGCAGTCAGGGAACTCAGCGGCTCGGCGTCGGGGAAACTCGGCGGCGGGGACGAAGCGGGTGTCATCCGCCGGGTCTCATGACGGTAAGCCAGCAGGGCGGAACCACACGCCAGGATGCAGCAGGCCAGCACGCCAAGAAGCATCTCCTGCGATGCGGAGGTCACCATCAGCAGCGAGCCGCCGCCGGCCAGGGCAACTCCCAGCCCGGCGAGCAGTCCCGTGGACGCCGCGAAGGTCCGCCGGGGCTCGCCCATCGAGCGGTCACCCGCGCCGCGCAATGCCTTGACCAGCAACCCGTTGATCATCCACAACGGCGCGAAGAGCAGGCCGCCCAGCAGCCACTCGGCCGCCGTCAAGGTCAGTTCCGTCCACAGGAAACCATCAATCAGCCGACGATAGCCGGCAGAGATCCCCTCCGAGGCGATCAACGTCAGTCCCGCCGCGGTCGCGGAGGCCAGGGCCAGCACCGCAACCACCAGCCAGGACAGGGCTCCGTCGTCGGTTCGACGCATGCCCGATGTTGCAGTGTCAGCACCGCCGCGCCCGCCCATGCCCGGGCCCGCACGGCGCAGCCACCCCGCCACGGTCAGCAGGACTCCGGCCAGCGGGCGGGCCATGCGCTGCCCCGCGGCCGCAGCCAACAGCGCCGCGGCGATGCACAACAGCAGGTTTCCCGGCCAGACCCCCGTTCCCGCGATGACCAGGCGCTGCATGCCCTCCCACTGCCAGGCCAGCGCCGGCCCGGCGATGAATCCGACCGCCAGCGGGGCCAGCCACGAACCGACTCTGGCCGCGGTGCCGATGTCGACGGAAGCATCAGCCTGAGCGTCACTCGCCGTTGCCGCGTATGCTTCGTTGCCGCCGGCCTTGGCCAGCTCGCGCTGCAGCAGCTCCTCCACGGTGATCGGACCGATGACTTCGTAGCCCGGCAGCACCTCGGGCAGGATCGCGTCGGGGGAGTCAGCGGGAGCATCCGGAACGGCTGTCTCACCTTCCGGCCCGAAGAGGCTCTCGGAGGGAACCTGGTCGGATCCCGGGACATCCGCGGAGGGCTCAGGAGTGACTATCGGTAGGGACGCCCGGGTCGGCTCGGCGGCCTCTGCCTCTGCCGCGACCTGCTCGACGGGCGTGGACGGCGATGATACAGCCGACTTCTCCGCGCCGGATGGATCGCCGGAAGAAACCTGGCGGGCGATGACGGCGTCGGACGCCTCGGTATCTGACGAGGGCTTCTCGACCTCCAGGCTCGAAGACTGGTCCGGTTCAGGGACGGGCGATGGTTTGGTGCCGCTCCGCTGGCGGGTGGATGAGCCGGGTTTGCGGCCGGGCTTACCGCCCCCGCGCGCGGTGGTATCCGCCGGCTTGCGCCTGCGGGCCGGCCGATCCCGACCTTCACCATCGCTGGGTTTCTTCCGGCCCATGCTTCACCACGGCGTGGCGCCCGGCGCCTCCTACTACAACATGGACGTCAGGCACGGGTCGAACCACTCCCTGCGCCCATCCTGGTGCTGCACCACCAGACCTCCATGTGGATCTACATCAAGTGTGTAGCCAGCGGTTTCCCTGCCCCCCTGCCGAAGCCGCACGTACTGTCCCAGCGGTTCGGCGAACGTCGACCACGCCGCGCGAACCTCCGCAGCGCGCTCCTCGCCGCCGCACAGCCACGCGTCCAGCCGCCGCAGCAGCCACCGGGCCACCTCCGCCCGATCCACCGGCTCTGCCGATACCAGGTCCAGCGACGTGGCCGCACCCGCCAGCTCCGGCGGAAAATGTCCCTGGTGCTGGTAGCAGTTGATCCCGATCCCGATCACCCAGGCCGTCGCGGACGGCTTTACCCGGCGTGATTCGATCAGGATCCCGCCCAGCTTGCGGCCGTCCACGCGCAGATCGTTCGGCCACTTGATCGACGCCGTGATCGTGGTCGCCTCGCGGATGGCTTCGCACGCTGCCACTGCCGCCGCCAGGGTCAGGTATCCGCCCATGCCCGCCGCCTCACCTGTTTCGCCGGCGGTTCCGGCCTCCGTCAGCAGCACGCTGCACAGCACGGCGGCACCGCGCGGCGCCAGCCAGCGTCGTCCCAGGCGCCCGCGACCGGCGGTCTGAACATCAGCCAGAACCGCCAGCCCGTCCGCATCCGGATCGTCGGCGTGTTCCAGGCAATAGCTGTTGGTGCTGGGCACCTCGGACAGGACCTCGATCCGCCGCCCGATCCGGCGCGGCTCCCAGCCTGTACGACGCTCGTCGACAGCCAGAGACATGCCGGCCTGACCCAT
>CAYVVX010000023.1:11952-17040 GCA_964455315.1 uncultured Planctomycetales bacterium
GCAATCCGAGGTGCCCCATCCGGCGGATCGCGTAGGATGAACCGGCATGGTCGGCCACAATCGAGGTTCGCATGATCGCACACTTTGACAAGTACGGGCATTGCATCGCCGCTTCGACCCTGGTCGCGCTGGCGTCGCTCGTCCTGCCGGCGCCGGCACGCGCTGACGAGGCCGCCCCGACCTTCGATCTGACCAGGGCCACCCTGCCCCCCACCGGCGAGCCGCAGCCGTTCCAACTGGAAGTCACCGAGCGCCGCGAGACCACCCTCGCCGACGGCACCACCACCACGCAGCGGATGAGCATCATCCTCGCTGGCAAGCTCCGCCGCGATCGTGAACCCGGCGATGGTACCGTCGAAGCGACGCTCCTCCTGACGCGCATCCAGGTCACCCTCGAATCCCTGCAGCCGGTCAAGGAGAGCCTGACCTACGACTCCGCCGCTGATCCCAAGTCGCAGGCTCATTCGCTGGCCGAGCTGATGTCCGCGGTTCGGGACGCCGAGCTTTCGCTGGTCGTCGGGCCCGACGGAACATTGCGCTCGCTGCACGGGCTCGACGCCCGGTGGAGCGAGGCCAAGGTGCTGGTGGCACGACCGGCGCTGATGGGCGTGCAGCTCCAGTTCCGCGACGCCGCGATGAAGGAGCTGATCTCCGAAGCGCTGTTCCCGCCGATGCCGGCCAGGCCGCTCGGGGTTGGCGGCACGTGGGACGCTCGAGTCCCGGTGAGCCTGCCCGCGGCGGCGCTGCTGGTGTCGAAGCTGCATCATCGCATCGGCGGCGCGGTCGCGGGCGGCTCCCCGGAGCAGGCAGGTGCAGCGAGTGTCGAAGCCGAAGGCGTGATCGAGAACGCCCCGCCGATCCTGCCCGGGATCGAAGCGTCGCTCCGTTCGCGGGTTCGCTCCTCGCGCCATCACGTGAAGGCGTCGCTGCACCCGGAGCGGCACGAACTGAGCCAGGTCAGCGAGCGGGAGCTGGCCCTCGAACTCCAGCAGGTGCCACCCGAGGGTGGTGACAGCCTGACCCTGACCATCCAGCAGACCCGCCGCCTGTGGGCCGCCCGCGGCGAGCCCGCCCGTCGGAGGCCCGCGCCATGAAGCTCACCTGGTACGGCCATGCCGCGTTCCGCGTCGAAGCCGCCGGCATGGCCATCATCATGGACCCGTACAACCATCCGCTGGCCGGCGGCTACCTGCCCATCGACGAGGCGGCCGACGTGGTCAGCATTTCCCACCACAACGCGAAGTACCACAGCGACACCAGCGCGATCGCGCCCGGGTTCACGCTGGTCGAAGGGCTCGACCTGCTGGACGGGCCGCGGCGCATCGGCGAGGTAACCTTCAGCGCGTGCCGCGTGTTTGAGGACCCGCAGGGCAACGGGCCCAACGCGATGGTGGCGGTCGAAGCGGCCGGGTTGCGGCTGGTGCACATGGGCGACTGCGGGCACCCGCTGGATGAGGCGCAGGCAGGGTTCCTCCGCAACGCCGACGTGCTGCTGGCCCCGGCCGGCGGCAAGCCGACCATCGCCCTGCCGGATCTCATCGACGCCATCCAGGCCGCCGCCCCCCGCGTGGTCATTCCCATGCATTTCAAGACGCCGAAGATCAACCTGCCGATCCTTCCGGTGGAGGAGTTCATGGGGCTCGCGAAGCGGGCCGGGTTGCCGGTGGAGCGGAAGAGCGGCAGCAGCGTGGTGTTGGCGTTGGAGCCGCGGTCCGCGGGGACGGCCGTGTGGGTTCTGGAGCATGCGCGGTGACGGCGCGTTGGCTTCGATTGGCTCCGTTTTCGGGGCTTTGCGGGGTGAAAACCGCGTTGGCGGGGGTGAGAACGGGGTTTCGGTGGGTTCGTTCCGCGCGTTTTTTTTGAAGCTTACGGTCAGAGCGGGAGCCGCCGCAGGCTTGTCGGGCATTTCGTTCTGGTGCAGGCGCATCATGGCTGAAGTTCTCCCTGCGGGGGGAACAAGATGGGAGAGGCGCTATTGGGCCGGCGAGCGGAACAGGCGAGGCAGGAGAGGGAATTGCCCACAGATCACACGGATGGACTTAGGGCGGGCCTTGCCGGCGACCCAAGGAGTTTGGAACCGCAGAGACGCCGAGAACGCAAAGAAGATGGAGGATCTGAGATTTGAGATGGCAGATCCGACATTGCGAGCCCAACTTTGACGTTCACATCCAGCGCCTGGGTCATGAGTTACGGCATCCCGCGGTGAAGCATCTTTGCGGGACGCGAAGATTCTGATCGATAGCAGTGCGGCTGGATGTAGCGCGGGCTTTGCCCGCAATCCAACCCTCGCCCCCAGTGAAACGCCGCGCTACGCAAAGAGCCGCGGACTTCAGTCCGCGCGGGGGCCACGGATGCGATACCCGACCTTTCGCTCGTGACTGTTCCGGCTTCAGCCAGCGAGGCAGATACCTCTTCGAGCGGGTCCTGAACGCCGCGAGGACGCGGGAAGCGGGTGGCGGCATTCATCCATTTCGCCAAGCTGCAGACAGCTTGTCTCCGTGTGGCGTGCGTCCACTTCGTGGCGCCCCGCGCGGACGGAACTCACGAGGGCTGAAGCCGGCATCGGTGCACGCAAGTGCAGACAACGCGCCATCGGACGCCCCGCGCGGGCTGAAGCCCGCGGCTCTTTGTCCGGTGCCGCGGGGTGGCACGCGCGAGGGCAGGCGTCGCATCCGTGGGACCGCGCGGGGCTGAAGGGCCGCCGAAGGCGAGACTCGCCGCGGCGAGCCGGGACAGTCGCGCGCGGGTTTGGGCGTGGCGCTCGCGGAAGCGGGGGGCACCTCGCGTTCGCCCCTCGCACGCGAGGGGGCTAAACATGCGCTCGCGCGCGAAACATGTGGTCGTGCGCGAAACTTGCGCTCGCGCGCCAAACTTGTGGTTGTGCGCGAAACATGTGCTCGATCGCGAAACATGTGGTCGTGCGCGAGGGGGCGAACGACCGGGGAACGCCCGTGTTATCCCTTCGCCACGGGCTCGCGGTTTGTGAATGAATAGGCTTCACCCGCGGCGTCGATGTCGATGGTGTCACCGTCGGAGAAGTCGCCGGTGAGGAGGCGTTTGGCCAGCGGGTTTTCGATTTCGCGCTGGATGAGCCGCTTGAGCGGGCGGGCGCCGTAGACGGGGTCGTAGCCGTCGTGGGCGAGCTGGCGCTTGGCCGCGTCGGTGAGGTGCACACCGATCTCGCGGTCGGCGAGGCGCTGTTGCAGCCGCTCGACCTGGATGTCCACGATCTTCGCCAGGTGCTCAGGGCCCAGGCGGTGGAAGATGATGGTTTCGTCGATGCGGTTGAGGAACTCGGGGCGGAAATGGCTCTTGAGCTCCTCGCGCACGCCGGCCTCGATTTCCACGTCGATGGCCTTCCGCTCGGACAGCGCCTGGATCATGGCGCTGCCGATGTTGCTGGTCATGGCGATGATGGTGTTGCGGAAGTCGACGGTGCGGCCATGCCCGTCGGTGAGCCGGCCGTCGTCGAGCACCTGCAGGAGGACGTTGAACACGTCCGGGTGAGCCTTTTCGATCTCGTCGAAGAGGATCACGCTGTAGGGGCGGCGATGGACGGCCTCGGTGAGCATGCCGCCCTGCTCGAAGCCGACGTAGCCGGGCGGGGCGCCGATCAGGCGGGCGACGGCGTGCTGCTCCATGAACTCGGACATGTCGATGCGGACGAAGGCGGCCTCGTCGTCGAAGAGGAAACCCGCCAGGGCCTTGCACAGCTCGGTCTTGCCGACGCCGGTGGGCCCCAGGAACAGGAACGAGCCGATCGGACGGTTGGGGTCGCCGAGTCCGGCGCGGCTGCGGCGGACGGCGTCGCTGACGGCACGGAGGGCCTCCTCCTGGCCGACCACACGGGCGGCGAGACGATCCTCCATCCGCAGCAGCTTTTCGCGCTCCCCTTCGAGCATGCGGGCCACGGGCACACCGGTCCACTTGCTGACCACCTCGGCGATGGCTTCGGCGGTGACCTCTTCGTGGACCAGGGCGGTGCCCTCCTGATGGAGGCGGACCAGCTCCTTCTCCTGGTCGGCGAGCCGCGTCTGGAGATCGCGAATCTCGCCGTACTGGATGCGGGCGGCGCGTTCGAGTTCGCCGCGGCGCTGGGCGTCACTCAGCTCGTTCTGCTTGGCTTCGACCTGCTCCTTGATTGACTTGATGCCGCGGAGCACGCCCACCTCGCGCTCCCATTTCGCAGTCAGGGCGCCGTTCTGCTCGTTCAGATCGGCGAGCTGCTTTTCGACCTGTTCAAGCTGGCGGCGCGAGCCGTCGTCCTTCTCCTTGCGCAGCGCCTCGCGCTCGATCTCGAGCTGCATGATCCGCCTGCGGATCTCGTCCAGTTCCGACGGCATGGAGTCGTTCTCGATCCGCAGCCGCGACGCGGCCTCGTCGATGAGGTCGATGGCCTTGTCGGGCAGGAACCGGTCGGTGATGTAGCGGGCCGAGAGCGTCGCGGCGGCGACCAGGGCGGAGTCCTGGATACGCACGCCGTGATGGGCGTCGTAGCGGGGTTTGAGTCCGCGGAGGATGGCGATGGTGTCCTCGACGGAAGGCTCGTTGACGTAGACGGGCTGGAAGCGGCGCTCCAGCGCGGGGTCCTTCTCGATGTGCTGGCGGTACTCGTCCAGCGTGGTGGCGCCGATGCAGCGCAGCTCGCCGCGGGCCAGGGCCGGCTTGAGCAGGTTGCCGGCGTCCATGGAGCCGTCGGCCTTGCCGGCGCCGACCAGGGTGTGCATCTCGTCGATGAACAGGACCACCCGGCCGTCGCTCTCGACCACCTCGCGGATGACGGCTTTCAGTCGATCCTCGAATTCGCCGCGGAACTTGGCCCCGGCGATGAGGGCGCCCAGGTCGAGGGCGATGACCTGCTTGTCCTTGAGCAGGCTGGGCACGTCGCCGTTGACGATGCGCAGGGCGAGGCCCTCGACGATGGCGGTCTTGCCGACGCCGGGTTCGCCGATGAGCACGGGGTTGTTCTTGGTGCGGCGGGTGAGCACCTGCATGATGCGGCGGATCTCCTCGTCGCGGCCGATGACCGGGTCGATCCTGCCCTTGCGGGCCATCTCGATGAGGTTGCGTCCGTAGCGCTGCAAGGCC
>CAYVVX010000023.1:17050-17731 GCA_964455315.1 uncultured Planctomycetales bacterium
TGTCCTCGGGGTTCTGGGTGTCCACGCGCTGGCTACCGCGGACCTCCTTCATGGCCGCCAGCAGGGCGTCGCGTTTCACCCCGGCCAGCGGGAGCACTTCCCTGGCCTCCGATTTCACGTCGGCCAACGCCAACAACAGATGCTCGGTGGAGATGTACTTGTCCTTGAGGCGGTCGGCTTCCTTCTGTGCACCATCAAAAACCTGCTGCAAGTCGGGGCTGAATCCGACCTGGCCGCCGGAGACCTTCGGGCGGCGGGCGAGCTGGGCCTCGGCGAGATCGCGAAGCGCGTCGGCGCGGATGCCGGCCTTTTCAAGAATGGGGACGACAATGCCGGCCTGGTCGCCGCTCTGGTCCAGCAACGCCAGCAAGAGGTGGAGTGTGTCCACCTGCGAATGCGAAGCGGTGGCGGCGCGGTCGTGGGCGGCCTGCACGGCTTCGGCGGCTTTGACGGTGAGTTGATCCATGCGCATGGCGAACCCTTTCTTCCGGGCGCGGTGCGGCCCGGCAAGGAGTCATGATGCAAACGGTGTACCACGGGGAGTCTCAGCGGCAATTACACGAAAAACCAGTGAAAAACGAGGGTTTGCGGGGAAATCGGCTGCCATAACGGCAGCGGACGCGGCTGCCAGGCAGTGGAATTGAAAGTGGCTCCCGGGGTGCGGTCAGAAGTTGCCAGCGC
>CAYVVX010000024.1:0-2730 GCA_964455315.1 uncultured Planctomycetales bacterium
GCCGATTCCGCGTCTTCACACCTCGCGCAGCCCGCTGGGCGACCGGGACAATCGCTCTGGGCGGCGCGCTCTACGTGCTTCTCACCGCCGGGGTCATCGCGACCCCTGGCGGTGAGAGCACGGGAGCTTTGGCCCCTGCAGGCCTGGAGGTCGCTCCGACCACCGTCGCCATCGTGCAGGACCGGACCGGCTCGACGGTCACGGATGCCGACGTGAAGTACATGGTTCGTAAGGCTGTGGCGGGCGCCGGCGGTCTGGCCGGCGTGGTCAATCCCGGCGACAGCGTGGTCATCAAGCCCAACATCGTTCAATCCGACTGGGCACCCGGCGAGGGTGTCACCACCGACCCGCGCGTGGTTCGCGAGGTGGTCAGGCTCTGTCAGGAAGCCGGCGCCGGCAGCATCACCATCGCCGAGGGCGTGGCCAGTTCGCGCTATACCGACGGCCGAGGCTACTTCGGCCGGGACATCACCTGGAAGGGTTTCAAGGACGCCGGCTACGACACCAACAGCGATCACATCGACGACGTCACCGGGGTCCCGCTGTACGACCTGAACGACACCGGCGGTATCGGCGTGTACGACCCGAACAAGGTCGTCCAGGTCAGCATCCCCAACGGCATTATCCGCACCAGCTACTGGGTACCGCGCATCCTGGTGGACAGCGACGTCCTGATCTCCGTGCCGATGCTCAAGAATCACGGTAACGGCAGTGTGACCATGTCGCTCAAGAACCGGGTCGGCTGCGCCCCCAGCGATCTGTACCACGCCCAATTCTCACCTTACGCCCAGCAGCTCAAGTGGTCGCTGGTCCACTCGGTCAGTTCCGGCTTCCCGCGGAATGTCCTCGATGGCGGACCGTACCCCGTGCCGCCGCCGTCGAGCACTGAGAACACCATTGTTCAATACTCCATCGTCGATCTGAACCTGGTCCGACCGCAGGATTTCGTGGTCATCGACGGTCTGATCGGCATCATGGACGGACCGGTCGGGATCAACGGCACGGTGATCAAGCCTAATCCCTTCCGGCGCCTGATCATGGCCGGCAGGGACTCGGTGGCCATCGACTCCATCGGCGCGCTGGCCATGGGCTACGACCCCACCGGTATCGCCCACATCTCCTGGTCCGACAACCGCGGCCTGGGCACCTTCGACACCCGTGACATCACCGTGATGGGCGACCGGGTGGCGTCGGTGCGGATGGATTTCCCGGCCGGCTACGGCGGGGCCCCCCGCGCCGACGGCACACCGCCGGTTCTGGGCGGCATCAACCTGATCGAGGGCCAGCCGGTCACCGGCATGACCGTCATTACCGGCAGCGGTGCCAGCGACAACATCGGGCTGGCCAAGGCCGAGCTGCGAATCAAGCCGCTCAAACCGAACCTGGTGGTCAACGGCAACTTCGAGACCGGCGACGCGACCGGCTGGACACCCTGGCGCGCGAGCTGGGGTGCCAACGAAGCCCGTGACTTTGCCAACACGGAAACCGGCAAAATCGGCAACTACTGCCTCAAGCTCGGCAACAATTCCACGGTCAGCAGCTTTGGCGTGTACCAGGAGATCCCTGTCCAGCCGGGCAAGAAGTACAAGCTCGACGCCTACTGGAAGGGCAACAAGATCGGCAATGCCCACTGGTATGAGATTCTGCTGCTCGACGGCGGCTGGGACCCGGTTCAGGCCGACACGGCCAACCCCGCCACCATCGTCGAAGCCAACTACATGTACGCCTTCGACAACAACACCTATGGTCTGCCCGCCAGCTTCCCCTGGACCTGGACCAAGGAGCAGAACGGCACCCCGGTGGACTGGAACAGCCGCTTCGGCGTCCGCCAGGCGACCGGCAGCACCATGACCGTGGTGCTCAAGGCCGGGGCCTGCTGCGGCACGACCGGCGACGCGGTCTGGTTCGACCAGGTCAGCGTGACCGAGGTGGGCGATGAGCAGGTGGTCGCCGCGACGATCAACCCGGGCTCCACGTTCCAGCTCAACTGGGACACTGCGGGCACGCCGCTGGGGCAGTACCAGGCATCGGTGGTGCTGTATGACGCGGCGATGAACGAGGACGTGGAGACGCGGACGGTCGAAGTGGTTCCGCCGTCCACGCCGCTGATCGAATTGAACACCGCGTCCTTCACCCACGACATCACCGCCGGCGACGCGCTGGCTGCGGACACCTTCACGGTGACCAACGTGGGCGTGGGTACGCTGAGCTACAGCGTGGTTCCGAGCGTCCCTTGGATCATTCCCGATCCGACCGTGGGCACCAGCACCGGCGAAGCCGACCTGATCACGGTCAACTACAACACCGCGCTGCTCGATGTGGGCGTCAACACCGGGACCATCACGATCATCGATCCGGGCGCCTACAACAGCCCCAGGATCATCAGCGTCTCGATCACCGTTGACACGGTTAAGCCGGACCTTGATCGCGACGGCGACGTGGATATCGACGACTTCGGCATCATGCAGAAATGCCTGAGTGCCATGCCCGGATCGGCACCCCCGGCCGGTTGCGACCTTGCCCGTATGGACAGCGATCCAGACGTCGATCAGGCGGATGTGGCGCTGCTGCGGCTGTGCCTGTCCGGTGCCGGCGTCACCGCGGACAAGACCTGCGACGACGGGTTCTGATGGTTCGGAGGTGCGGCGTCATCAGCCGTCCAGCGCGTGCGTCTCAGCACGCATTCCATCGGCGCCCCGGGTGACTTCGGCCGTTCCCTCGCGGAAACCG
>CAYVVX010000024.1:2740-4574 GCA_964455315.1 uncultured Planctomycetales bacterium
AAACACGTTGTCACCGGTGAAGCTGCTTCCCGCGACCTCCAGGATACCGATGGTGGGCCCGCCGCCTCCGCCTCCGGCATCGCCGCCGGGCCCGCCGTTACCGCCTCGCCCGCCCTCTCCACCCTTGCCCTGAAAGGCACCGGTGCTTCCTCCCTTCCCGCCAGCACCACCGATACCACCCTCGCCGCCCGGTCCGCCCGCGCCGCCATCGCCGCCGGCTCCCGTGACGATCGTATTGCCATGAATGGTGATCTCGGTGCTGGCATACAGCACAACCCCGATCGAAGCGCCGCCTCCGCCGCCGGGCGAGCCGGTTGATCCACCGTGTCCACCTGCGCCCCCTCCGCCCCCTCCGGCGGCCACCAGCGGGACCAGCGGAGATTCCACGCCTCCGCTGCCTCCACCGCCTCCGCCGCCGGCCAGTTCGCCATTGCCGCCAAGTTTGCCGGTGGCGGGCAGATACGTCACGTCCTTCTCGACGAATCCAATCGCTGCGCCTCCCGCGCCACTCGAACCCGAATCGCCCTCGCTGCCACCCCCGCCCGCGGCACCTGAGCCCGTGCCCGCCCCGGCGAAGATGCCTCCGGCTCCGCCGGTTCCACCGAGGGCACCTTGCGCCCCGGCGTTGCCGTTTGAGCCGCGGTTGCCGTTCACAAACACGCCAAAGGGTCCCGCCGCTCCTCTGCCGCCTCGCCCTGGACTGTTCAGGTTCGTGCCCCCGGCTCCTCCGGCTCCGGCCGTACCATCACCCGCGTTCCCGCCGTTGCCTCCACCGGGTCCATTGTCGCCATCTCGACCCGCTCCGCCGGCCGTGCCGGCCACGCCGTTACCAGCGACCAGGCGGTTGTCCTGGATGACTACGCCTCGTGATGCGCGCAGGGCGATCACGACGGAGGAATCTCCCGCCTGGGTGCCGTCAGCGCTCATCAAAGTCAGGTCCGCCAGGGTTGCGTCATCGACACCATCTCCAAAGACCGCCCGTGTTCCGCCCATGACTACGCTTTCGAAGTTGGCCGGATCGCTGATCCAGGTGGTCGGATCGAATCCGCCATAGACATGAACGTAAGAGCGCAGTTGAAGGGATTCGTTGTAGGGGGTTCCGGCGACATAGACAGTCCCGCCGCCGGCGGTATCGGCCGCGTTGATGCCCCGCTGGATGGTGGCGAAGGGAGTCGCCTTTCGGCCGGAGTTGTTGTCGTTGCCGCGCACGGAATCGACGAAGAAGTTGGTGGGACCGTCGCTGACGGGCATGGGCACGTTCGCGCCGCTGGTTCCGTCATCAGGTTGATTCATGCCCGGAAGGTCATCCAGGGGAGGAGCCGCGCCCGGGCAACCAGCAAAAAGAGGTAAAGTGGATATGGCCAGCGCGATGAGAAGGTATCGTTGCATGAAAGGGGACTCCCTGTAGTTGATGCGAGACGTGCCCGACGCCACCTGGCTATGGCGGTTGCCCGAACGTATCCTGCAGTATACAGAACTCCACCCCTGGGCACACGCCTGTTTTTGTGTTTTTTCAGCGTTTTTTAACGCCGCCGGCAGCTGGCGAATGGTGGGGAAGAGCCGGGGATTGGACGGATCTGCCGTTCGAACGCCGTTTAGAGGGCTGTGAATCTGGACGCCGCCGTACCTCTATCATGAGGCTTCAGTACAGTTTAAGTTCGGAAGCCATGCGGCGGACCATCTCGCGATCGAGTGTCCTTCGTTGCTCGGCGGCGATCCGGGTTGCCTCGATGCTGGCGTCGTCGGTGAAGCTGACGATGGCGTAGGCCTCCAGCTCCGGTACCGTGACCTCGAGTGAAGCGCCGCTGCGGCGGATGTCGATGGACCGGTCCTT
>CAYVVX010000024.1:4584-8989 GCA_964455315.1 uncultured Planctomycetales bacterium
GTCCTTCTGGCCGAACCGGCTCAGCACGCAACGCGTGACGTTCAGATCGGGCGGCACGAGCACGCGGAGGCGCACGTCCCGGAGCGTATTGAGGCGATCCGCGGCCACGTCCGCGTCGTAGTTCAGCAGATGCACGTCCAGCGAGCGCCCGGCGCAGGATCGCCAGATGTTGACGAGCACCTGCTCCGGCGCGTCCACGGCCACCAGGCTGGCGGCCGTGCCCTGGATGGAGATGTTGTCGTCGGTCGCCGCCAGCCAGGGGATGTCGGCGGGCGCCGGCCGGGGGGTGAGATTCTCCTCGAACGGCACCGGTCCGTCGGCCAGAATGACGCCCCCCTTGCGGGCGAACTTGCGCAACTCCTCGGCCTGATCGTCGGTCAACGCATCGATCCCCGGCAACACGACCGTGCCGTATTGCTTCAGGCGTTCGAACGCGGGCCCGTCGTCCCACAGCTCCGGATGACCGAAGATGAGTACGTCGTAGGGGACATGCTGCCGCTCGAGCAATCGCGTGACCGCCTCGAAGCGCCCCAGCCGGCCGCCGTCCGAGGTGTGCAGCGCGTCGTAGCGGCGAAACATCAGCGCGGGCAGGCTGTAGACCACCGCCACGCGGGCCTGGCTGTCCCGATGGGTCAACAGCGAGCGGTGCTCCCGCATCCAGGCGGCGAAATCGACATAGAGCCGGTACAAAGCCGGGTCATCGAGATAGTCCATGGTGCCCGGTTCGCCGGTCCAGGGACGGTTGATGCCCAGCGAGAACTCCCGGATGCCGCCGTTGGCCAGCGCCTCGGCGAAGTGAACCGTCCACCATGCCCGGCTCAGCATCGGCTTCTTGTCGCCCGTGCCATCCTCCACCGGCCCGCGCACCCACACCGGCTTCTGGTGATGGCCCGAGGCGAGTCCGACCTTGTACTGCAGCGTGCGCCGGGGGATCTCGCCTTTGGCCGAAACCAGCTCCTCGATCTCCACGAAATCGACAAACTGCGACAGCGCGACTGCATAAGGCCAGGTGCCCCAGGCGTTGATCTGGTTGCCGCCGACCGGCAGTGCCCTCCGCTGCCTGGCCGCGGCCGCCTTGGCCCGCTCGGTGCAATCGGCCCAGGCCTGCAGGCCCGAGAGGTGCTGGAACTTCATGAACTCGCGCACCACCGGGTCGGCCACGGCCGCGTCGCCGAGCAGTCCGTGCCGGACGATGTACGCCTGGATGTCGAACGAGGCGGGATTGCCGATCTTCATGAGCTGGAATTCGGCCGGCGTGAAGCGTGCGGCCAGCATGGACTGGAACTTCGATTTGCAGCCCGGGCAGTAGCAGCCTCTGACCCGGTTGAAGGTCGAGCAGGCGATGTTGTCCTGGGTGATGGCGGCGTGGCGCCCGGTCGTCTCCAGGAGCGTCCTGAGGTAGTAGCTGTGCCAGCCGATGCCGTTGTGGCAGGTGAAGTAGCCGCCTTCGCCCCATGAACTGTCATGAACGAAGGTGTTCTCCAGCGAGCGGACGAAACCTTTCTCGCCAAAGTGGCGGTAGCGGTTGGCCCACACCGCCTCGCGCTCGGCCGCGGAACCGGTTCCCTCGCGTCGGTAGTACTCCTGGTACTCGCAGCCGCCGCTGGAGGAGCGCACACCGTACGGCACGGCCAGCTCGCCGAACACGTTCCAGTCCACGAAGTCGAGCTGAAGGTCGCGGGCGATCTCGTCCTTGCGGGCCCGGGCTTTCTGGCCGGCCCCCTCGTCGAGGGCGATGATGAGCATATCCCCGAGCAACTGCTGGAAATCGTTGCGCTCGAACTGGCGATCGAACCGTTTGCGGAGCGCGTCCAGCGGGGATTTGTGGGTGCGGACGGGAACCTGCCGGGCGGCGAGATTGGGAGCGGTGGCGCGGATCTCCAGGTTGTCGATGGCGATGGCGCCGCCGTGGCGGACGCCGAGCATGAGGTAGTAGCCGCCGTCCTCGACCACCGGAAACAGCCGGTGAATGGTGCCCTCGGTGCCGGTGGGCATCGTCCAGATCCAGTGATCGCCCTGCAGGTCGCCCTTGCCCGCGCGGGAGCGGAGCTGCGAATAGAACTCGACCCGGGCATCCTCGGCGTCCACCACCCGGTAGTCGAACGACACCGCGTACAGGCCTCCGCGATCGAAGCGGATCTCCTCGCCGGTGTGCAGGAACTCGTGCCACGCCCCGTCGTCGCCGCGGAAATCGGCCAGCAGCGATGCGGATCCCTCGAGCTTGATCCGCCGGTCGGCGGTCAGTTTGGCCCCCTGGAGGCGCAGCTCACGGGGCACGCCGCTGTCGAAATCGAAGGACCACGCGGTGGGGTGGTCGGCACCGCCCAGCAGCAGCGGCAGAACGAATGCGAGACTTGGAATGGGTGTCATGATGTGATCCTCAGCGGTGAAACGCGTTTCATGCTCGCGACGGCTCCATTTAACCCATCGTTTCCCCGGGGGCAAGGCTTGCGGCCACTTTACGGCGTGCCGCCAGGCGGCTACGCTGGGTTCATCGTGCGGTGAATGGGCGGTGATGTATGGGGCGCGACACCCTGCTGGTTTCGGACTGGGCCTTCTGCGACGCGATGCTGCCGCGCGTGTCGCGATCCTTCGCCCTGATCATCCCCATGTGCCCGCCGCCGCTGAACAAGGCCATGTGCGTGGCCTACCTGATCTGCCGCATCGCCGACACCATCGAGGATGAGCCCGATCTCGAACCGGTCATCCGCGCGGACCTGTACGACCGGCTGCTTTACGCCCTGGAGGCTCCCGGCGATGCCGGGCGGGCCGAGTCGTTCGTCTCCGCCTGGCCGGAACCGCCGGAGGACGACTACGGCGATCTCATCGAAGGCACCGAGAGCGTGGTGGCGGCGTATGCATCGCTGCCGGCGGAACTGTCCGCGGCGATCGCCGACTGCGTCCGCGAGATGGTCGGCGGGATGCGCTCGGTGTGTCCGGCAGAGTCCAAGGGGGGTATCGAGTTCTTCTGCCGCGATCTCGATGAGCTGGACGCCTACTGCCACTTCGTGGCCGGGACCGTGGGGGTGATGTCCACCCGGCTGTTCGAGGCTCGCCTGGGCCCGGTGGGGTTCCATGCGGACGCGGCATGGCGCGAGCGCGGCCGGCGCATGGGCCTGGGGCTGCAACTGACCAACATCATCAAGGACGCCGCGGTGGATGCCCGGCGCGGCGTGTGCTACCTCCCGCGGACGCACATGGCCTGGACGGACGCCGGCCTCCGTCTCAGTCATGACCGCGGGCCCGAGGTGTTCGAGCGTGCCATCGGCCACCTCGACGCCGCCATTGCCTACATCCTCGCCGTTCCTGGCGGGGAGACCGGCATCCGCACCTTCCTGCTGGGATCGGTTCTGCCGGCCATCGCCACGCTGGAGGTGGCCGCCGGGGGGACGATGGCCCATCCCAGGATCGGGCGCGAGAAAATGGCGGAGATCCTCGCCTGCATCGAGCGGCACGTCGCCGATGACGGGGAACTCCGCCGATTCTACGATCAGCATCGGCAGCGCACGCTGGCAATGCTGTGAATTCAGATCTGCGTACGTTTCCGAGAGTCACTCGGCCACATCGCCCTTGATGGTCACCTCCTTCTCGGTCACATTGCCTTTGTCGTTGTAGTCGGTCTTCGTCTCCTTAATCACGGCCTTGCCGTCCTTTTCGATCACTTCCTTCTCCTTGACTTCGGTGCCGCCGAACAGCTTGTCATTGACCTCGGTTTCCTTGTGGGTCACGTTGTCCTTGGTTTCCGTGGAGGACTTCGAGTCGCAGCCGAGGAAGCCGGTTGACAGCGTCACGGCACACATCGCGGTCAGGATTCGGGACATCAGCGTTTTCATGATTCGTCTCCTTCTTGTGATAGAGGATGGTTCCCGAACGTGGGCGTGGAGGTTCTCGACCTCATCCGATTATTGGCCCCTCTCCGCGCGAAGTAAACCCCGGGCACCGTGTTTCCACGGGTGAATCAGGTGGAATAACAGATTGTTTATCTGGCCGGCATATCGTGGTTGATGAAACCCGCCACGTCTGCCTTGAGTTGTTCCAGCGCCGGCGGATGGTGATACATCATGTGCCCGCCCTGGTAGAAGGTGCGCTCGATATTGGCACGCAACTCGGTCGGCAGGTTCAGGTGATCGACAGTATGCTCGGTGGCGAAGAACGGGGTGGCCATGTCGTAATAGCCGCTGGCGAACAGCACGCGCATGTGCGGGTTCCTGACCATGGCCTGCTGCAGGTTGTCCATGACCGACAGGTAGCCGTGCCCGGCCGCGCCGGCGTCGCCGAACTTCCACGGGCGAACTTTGTCGGAGAGCACCTCGTAGGTCAGCAGGCTCTCGTAGCCCAGCTCGTCGCGGACGTACTGGTTGAACGTCGAGGTGTAGATGGCCAGGTACTCACTCAGTGACGGGTC
>CAYVVX010000024.1:8999-17387 GCA_964455315.1 uncultured Planctomycetales bacterium
GCTCAGGATCCAGCCCGGTGATCCGCCCGTCGAAGCGCCCCAGGATCCGATGCTGTTTTGCCAGCAGGTGCTTCTGGAACAGCGATGGAGCGATGCGCAGGTCGGCCTTGTCGATGAGGTCGGACGGCAGCCCGGTGAACTCGCCCAGCCGGCGGATCATCTGCTCGCGCCGATCCGGCGGCAGTGCCGCACCCGCGAGCAGGGCGGCGCTGTACTCCGTGGCCGCGAACGCCCGCGCTTCGCGCAGGGTCCGGTCGAAATCGAACTGCCGGTCGCCCGCGAGCATCTTGTGGTAGTACGCACAGGCCGCGTAGGTGGGCAGGTACAGCACGTAGGGCAGGTCGTTGCTCGCTTCCGGCGAGAGGGTCTGGAAGTCCAGCACCGTGGAGATCAGGATCACGCCGTTGAGGGCGATCCCCTCGGCATCGAGCAGATGCTGGCTCAGCCCGGCGGCCCGGGTGGTGCCGTAGCTCTCCCCGGCCAGGTACAGCGGCGACAGCCAGCGCCCGTTGGTGGTCAGGTAGACGCGGATGAACTCGCCCACCCAGCGGATATCCTCGCGCACGCCGTAGAAGGTTTCTCCCTTTTCGCCCTCCGCCGGGCGGCTGAAGCCGGTCCCCACCGGGTCGATAAACACCAGGTCGGTGGCGTCCAGCCAGCTGGCCCCGTTGTCGGTCAGCCGGTAGGGCGGCGGCGGGGCGGTTCCCTCGGGCCCCAGCACGATCCGCCGCGGGCCGGCCGTGCCCAGGTGCAGCCACACCGCCGCGGCCCCGGGCCCGCCGGTGAATACGAAGGTCAGCGGGCGGTCGGCCCGTTTCGCTCCGTCGGCGGGCTCCCGCTCGTAGGCGATGAAGAACACCCGGGCCTTGAGCTTGTCCTCCTCGTCCTTGAGCAGCATGTCCGCCGCGGTCGCCTGGTAGGCCACCTGTTCCCCGCCGATCCGGATCTCATGCCGGGTGACCGATTTCTTGTCCAGCACCGCGCCGGCGGCCTTGTCACCCTTGTCCTCAGCGGGGGCCGTGGCGGTGGTCGGCTGGGTCTCAGCCGGCCCGGAGGCCGTGCCGTGCCCATGATGATCTCCGCGGGCCGGTCCGGTCACGATCAGCCAGCCGATGAGTGTCAGGTTGATGATCCGCATGCGTCGTCCGCCTTTCCTGCGTCAGGGTGTCTGATCCGGTGTGTCACTGTACCGGACCCCGCGGTGGTTGGGAAAGGGACGGTACGGCGTTTGGTAGGAACGTCGGCGAACGCGCGGATCGGTGTCGATCAGGAGGTCTCCTCGCTCGCGAAGAGCGAAAACTCGGGCGCGTAGCGCACCAGGGCTTCCCTGGTCGGAATCGCGCCGGGCCGCAGTTCGATGGCCTGGAACGCTTCGCCGCCGCCGTAAGCGTCGGTGAGCTTCCATCGGCCCGCGGGTTTGAACCCGAAACGGCGGTAGAATGCCGGCTCGCCCAGGACGACGACGAATCCGGCGCCCCGCTGCCCGCACGCCGCGAGCCCCGCGCGGATCAGTGCCGCGCCAGTGCCGCGGCCCTGAAAGTCCGGCGCGACCGCGACCGGTGCCAGCCCCAGGCCGCCCGGCGCACCCTCGATGGTCACCGGGCTGAAGCCGACGTGCCCGACAATCCGCTCTTCGACCGCGGCCACCAGCGACAGCGCCAGGCGGCCTCCGCGGCGCAGATCATCCACCAGTCGGGCCACCTGCTCAGAGGGAAATGCGGCGGTGAGCACCTCGCGGATCGCGGCTTCGTCACCGGCACGTTCGTCGCGGATGATGGCCTGAGGTGCATTCATGGAAGGCGTCGACTCGCTTCCGGTGCGCAGAGCACGCGTCGCCGGGGGCGTCAGTCAGTCGAGAGTGCCCCGTCGCCGGCGTGCCGCCCGTTCCCGTCGCCCCGGGTGAGAATGTCCAGCTGCTCGTCCATGTAATCGCGAACCGGGGTGATCTCGGGGAACGCGTCGCCCAGCTCGGCCCGCAGGCGGGTGTTGTCATAGGCCACGTTCATGTTCAGGAAGGGCAGGTAATAGCGGAAAGTCGAGAACAGCTTGCGCTGCTGGGGCCGTCCGAGATACCGGCGGTGGAGGTCCTTGGACCAGTTCGACGGGGCGATCAGTTGCAGCGACGTTGGCCTCTTGAAGTAGGCATCCAGTAAGCCGACCAACTCGCGGCAGATCATGGCGTGGTCCGGCCCGGCCGAGATGTTGTAGCAGTCATGCCGCAGGTGCGGCTTGTGCAGCAGCCTGACGATCGCGTCGGCGACGAAGGTCACCGGCACGATGTCCACGCGAGATTCCGGATCGATCGGAAGCGCTTCAAACTCGTTCAGCAGGGGTACAAACCAGGCCATCGCACCGGCGAACTTGCGCGCCTGCACCCCCGCGCTCAGCGTGATCGACGGGCGGAGAATCAGGCAGGTGTCGTGGGCCTCGCGAAGCACCTGCTCGGCCATGGCCTTGGAGCGGGTGTACTCGTTGTGGTGTTCGAGCCCCGGATCCCCGACGTAGTCCTCGCTGACGCAGCGGTGGCTGATCGCGCCGCAGCTCGCGGCGGTGCTGAGATGCACGATCAGCGGATTGCGCCGGCAGTGCCCGGCGAGCTCGATCAGGTTGCGCATACCATTGATGTTGGTCTCGCGGCAATTGGCGTCGCGAATGAAGGACAGCTCCGACGCGCAGTGCACGATCATGTCGACTGAGTCGGCGATCTCCTCTTCCTGCGCCGGGGACATGCCCAGCCGCCTGGCGGCCACATCGCCCGCTACGGCGTGGAGGCGTCCATTCCACCGGGATGACGGACCGTCGCCGAACACCTGCACACGCTCCTCCAGTCGTGAGCGGGCGTCGTGTTCTGGTCCAGAACGAATCAGGCAATGGATGCTGCCGATATCGCCGGGCAGCAGCCGACGGACGATCTCGCCGCCGATCAGCCCGGTCACGCCGGTGATGAGGATGTTCTTGCCTCTGGATAGCAGCCTGCGCTCGAATCGGCGGGCGGGCTCGGCCGGGGTCCGCAAGGGGGAGCCCGCCGCGGACCGGGGCACATCGGCGGACACTCGGGGGGAATTCTCGAACAGGCTGCTGCTCACCGCGATCTCCGTGACAGGTTCAGGCCTGAGGGTAGCCCATCCGAAGGCTCCAAGGGTGCTTTGCCACCATCTTCAGGCAAAGAACGGGAACTTGTACCCGTTCCGGTGGTTTCTGAGAAGGGGGTGGAGCCTCCGCTGCCACCGACCGAACCCCGAGTTGTGGGTTCGGCGTACAATGCGCTCTTCCTTGTCCGGGGCGCCCAGGCCGATGCGTTCCGCGAGGATGAGCGCTGCTGGGGCACACCAATCTCCACGCCCGACTCTTCCGGGGCACCGCAGTCCGACGGTTTTCCGACATCACGTCCGAGAGCCCGACGATCAAGTATCATGCCTGGAAGGAAGCACCTCCAACCAGTCCGGACAGACATGCCCGCTGCCGAGGCATATACCATCTTAACGCGAGCCCGGTGTATTCGGCAAACGGAGCCTTTGGGGGGGGGGGGGGCCCCGGCCCTCTGCCGGGGGGGGTTGGGGGGTGTTCCATGCGGTCGCACCCCCGGAGGATCCGCCACCGGGTCTGGACTTCGCCGGCCATCCACTCAGCGGCATGCGCTAAGTGTGGGCCTCACGGGAGACTCCGCCAGCCCCAGATTTCTCTGCCGGGTCCCCACCCTGCAGCAGTGACGCCAGAACTCGGCGATGCAGTATATCGTCTGGCGAAACGCATGCTGCTGGGCATGTTTGACCACGAATGCATTGGCCCCCCTTTCCAGGCAGCGGGTCGCATCCATGTCGGAATCCGAGTCGCCGAGCATGACCACCGGCGTCGTCCGGCAACGAGCCGTCAGGCGCACATAGTCGAGCACATCGAGACCGGCCCCGTCAGGCGGGTGGAGGTCGAGCAGGATGAGATCGGGATTCAGTCCGTCGCCGCGATCGCCAAGCTGGATCAACCGGATGGCGTCTTCACCGTTGGACACGGTGACGGTGTCGAACCCCTTGCAGTTGGCCAGCGTCTCCGCGATGAGCAGGGCGTGACTTGCGTCGTCCTCCACGACGAGAACGCGCAGCTTTTCGCCCGCGGTCACGGAGTCCCCGGGCCCGCCGGCAATCGGCGGCAGCACCTCCTCACGCCGTACGGGAACGGACTTCGGTGCATCCACACCCACCATCACCCGGCGTTCGCCCACCCGGATGACCTTGACAGTGACGTTGTCACCGATGCGAATGGCTTGATCGGGGTATCTGCTGACAACGAGCATGTGACGCCTGCCACTTTCTGATCGACGGAGTCGTGAGTCGACGGCACGGCCAGGCCGCTCGGCCATGGCTGGCAGCCCTGGAACACCAGGGCGGGCTTCCGCAGACCTCGACGACGGGCTGCGAGCGAGAACGCGAGATCCCTCCCGCTCAGATCCGGCCCATGAGGATCAGGATGACCACCACGAGCAACACGATGCCCACTCCGCCGGTCGGGGCGTAGCCCCAGTTCCGACTATGTGTCCAGCGGGGCAAGGCCCCGAGCAGAACCAGAATCAGCAGTATGATCAGGATCGTGCCAAGCATGTCGGCGCTCCATTCTGAAACAGGTCAAGCAGTTCGTTCGGTTCGATCGTCGAATCGCGGACCGGCCGATTGCAGACGCGATGCTTCCACCCACACTCACCGCGCCGGTTACCCGGACGCTCTGCTCTCCGCCTGCTTCTTTTCCCGTGCCGGAAAGCGTTACTGCCGTACGACTGTCCGGCGCGGTGCCCATACTCACCCGGTTGCTCCTCTAGAAGAAGGCTTGGCGGATTCGGAGGCCTCCGGCGGACGCGACAGGTCCACCACGCAGCGCAGCACCAGGGCCACATCGGGCAGGAGAAACGGCTTCCAGAGCACCGCCCGGGCGCCCCGGGCCCGAAGTTCCGTTTCGGTGTAGTCGCCGAGATCTCCGCTCATGAAGCAGCAGGGGAGCTCCGGGGTCAGTTCCCGGAGCGCGGCCAGCGTGCGCGGCCCGTCCAGGCGCGGCATGGACACATCCAGCAGCACGACGTCGATCTGCGCACGGTGATCGCGGTAAAGATCCAGTGCCTCCTGCCCGTTGGCGGCCAGCCATACGGAGAACCCCGACTCCCGTAACCCACAGTCCAGCACATCGCGGATCGCGTGCTCGTCATCAGCGACGAGAACGCCCGATTTGCGCGTCGTCTCAGGCAGGACGGTGCGAACCAGTGTTTCATGCATGAGAAAGGCTCCCAATGTACTCATAGACCTGCGCGGCGCGGCATCCGGCACGAACGCCCAAAAAAGGGCCCCGGGAGCGCGGCAACCCCCCGGAGGCGCCGCGCATCCCCGGGTCTCGTTCCGCTACAACCCAATTCCGCCGCAAAGCCGCCTCCGCGTGGGTTCCCGGCAGGATCGCACAGCTTCCGCCGTATCGGTTCCTTCCAGCGCCGGCCACCCGGCGCGCTGTCATCGCCTACGAACTCTCGCCGATGCCCGCGTCCCAGGTGCCCAGGGGAATGCTGCTGTCCAGCAGGAACACCTGCACAATGGTCCCGGTCGCGAACACCGCGACGACCGAACCGGTGGCCGGTTCAACTTCCGCGGTCGCCTGGCGAACCTCCACGCCGGTGATGCGCTTGATCTCGTCGCGCAAGGCCTGGGCATTGCTGGCGAACAGTTCGCGATGAAACTGCTGTACCTGGGCGGCTCCCTCGGGCGTCTTCGCCAGGGCCTGCTCCCCTGCCGACAACGCTCCGTGCAGGGTGATCACCAGGGTGCCGTCGCTTTGCACCACGGTGACGGACTTGGGTACCAGCCCTGAACGTCTCGTCTCCAGTGTTCGCGCCGCTTCGGCGATCTGCCGCGCCATGATTGAGGTTGAGTTATCCATCGTTCACATGTTCCATCCCCGCGGCCGCGGTGGACCGCAACAAAAAAAGCCGGCGTGTATGAGCGCCCGGGGGCACACGAACACGCCGGCTTACCGTTATCTGGCCTCCCGTAAACTCCGGGCTGCCATATAACCAGTCATCCGATTCTGCCGATCGGTGGTCGCCAGTTCCGGCGACGCCGATCTTTGTGTAACGTCCTAAGTATAGCACATCGGCCCGCCAAAGCAAGTCGTTTGATGAAAACCTGGGCGGCGTATATGCTGTGGTGCGTCTGGATCATCGCTGGAAGCGTATGCTGTCATCAGGTCAAGGGCGTGTTCGGGGATCCTGGCCCGCACCACGAGTTGAGTCTCCTCATGCTCGCAGGAGGAATCCATGAGAACTCAAGGTGAAATCGAAGCCGCCTTCGGCGAGGCGATGAGCCGCTTTGAGCAGGAGTACATGGGCCGCGGCCCCAAGGACGTGCAGGCTTACCTCTTCAATGACATCGTTGTTGTTCGCCTCAAGGGAGTTCTCACCGCCGCGGAGCAGAAGCTGGTCCGGACACTCCACTCCGAGAAGGGGCGCGATCTGCTTAAGCAGGTACGCACCCAGTTGATCGAGACAGCCCGGGTGATCCTCGAGCCCCTCATCGAGGAGATCGCCGGCGTGAAGGTGATCAGCATGCATCATGACATCAGCACAATCACCGGCGAGGAAGTGGTGATGTTCGTGCTGGAGAACCATGTTCAGGTGCGCGAAAAGAAGAGGAAATAGAGTAATCGCGATTTTGCCTGGACGCGGACCCTGTTCCACCAGCCTGACCGAAGACATCCTCCAGGCTTCGCCCCACAACGGGTTGTCGACTCGCGACCGCGTGAAGCCGCGCGCGGAAATGCTTCAATCGGGTGCGGGCGTCCTCGCCGCGAGCTACCTGCATGCGGGCCATACGCCCCGGTGCTCATTCTCCAGATCGTAGCTTTCCTGGCGAGAATGCGCTTCGTCGATTCTCCGTTCCCGCTATTTCCCCGCCTTCTTTGCCTTGGTGGCCGCGTCCAGCTCGATGCCCAGCTCGCGGAGCTGCTTGAAGTCCACGTCGGCGGGGCACTCGGTCAGCGGGTCGTAGGCCTTCTGGGTCTTGGGGAAGGCGGTGACGTCGCGGATGCTCGAGGCGTTGGACAGCAGCATGGCGATGCGGTCCAGGCCCAGGGCCAGTCCCCCGTGCGGCGGCGGACCGTACTGCAGGGCGCTGAGCAGGTGGCTGAACTTGGCCCTGGCTTCCTCGTCGGTGATGCCCAGCATGCGGAAGATGCGCGACTGCACGTCGCCGCGGTGGATACGGATCGAGCCGCTGCCCAGCTCGTTGCCGTTGAGCACGATGTCGTAGCACTTGGCCCGCACGCTGCCCGGCTCGCTCTCCAGCCGGTCCAGATCCTCATCGTGCGGCATGGTGAACGGGTGGTGCATGAACACCCAGGTCCTGGAGTCCTCGTCCCAGTCGAACGCGGGCATGTCCACGATCCACAGAAACTCCCACTTGTTCGCGGGGATGAGCTTGCGCCGGTCGGCCAGCGTGGTCCGCAGCCAGTTGAGATGCTTGCTCACCGTCGCGAAGCTGCCCACGCCGAAGAAGATGGCGTCGCCGACGCCGGCGCCCATCGCCTTGACCAGATCGGCGGTCGCCTCGGTGTTGAAGAACTTGCCGATGCCCGTCTCCAGTTTCGGCGCGCCGCCGACGCCGGACACCACCTTGCAGAGGGGCAGCCCGCCCGCGCCGACGCCCTGGATCTCGGCGGTCAGTCCGTCGGTCTCCTTGCGGGTCATTTCTCCGCCGCCGGGCAGGCAGATGGCCTTGACCACGGAGCCCTTGGCGACGGCGTCCTGGAAGATCTTGAAGTCGGTTTTCTTCGCCACCTCGGTCACGTCGATCAGCTTCATGCCGTAACGCAGGTCGGGCTTGTCGCTGCCGTAGTCACGCATCGCGTCATCGTACGCCATCCGCCGGAAGGGCGTGGGCACCTCGACACCGAGCACCTGCTTCCACACGTGCGCCAGCGAGCGCTCGACCACGTCCAGGACGTTGTCCACGTCGACGAAGGCCATCTCCAGATCCACCTGGGTGAACTCCGGCTGGCGGTCGGCGCGCAGATCCTCGTCGCGGAAGCAGCGGGCGATCTGCATGTAGCGGTCGAAGCCGGAGATCATCAGGAGCTGCTTGAAGAGCTGCGGCGACTGTGGCAGGGCGTAGAAGCTGCCCGGGAACACCCGTGAGGGAACCAGGTAGTCGCGGGCCCCTTCCGGCGTCGACTTGGTCAGGATCGGCGTCTCGATGTCCAGGAAGCCCTCGCGGTAGTAGAACTCGCGGAAGGCCTGCAGCGTCTTGTGCCGGGTGATGATGGCTTTCTGCATCGGGCCGCGGCGCAGGTCCAGGAAGCGGTACTTGAGGCGCAGATCCTCGTTGGCCTCGACGTGATCGGCCACCTCGAACGGCGGGGTCTGCG
>CAYVVX010000025.1:0-5642 GCA_964455315.1 uncultured Planctomycetales bacterium
GTGCGCGTAGTCGCCGCTGTTGTGGCCCATGGCCTTGATGTCATGCGGCTCGAAGAGGTTGAGAGTCTCCAGGGCGGCGATGCCCTGCCCGTTGGGCGGCAGCTCCCATATGTCATAGCCGCGGTAGTTGGTGCTGACCGGTTCCACCCAGGTCGAGGTGTGCTCGGCGAAGTCGCGCAGGGCGAACAGCCCGCCGTGCGAATCGCTGTAGGCGACGATCTGCTCGGCGATGGGCCCTCGATAGAACGCGTCCGGCCCGCCGGAGGCGATCAGCCGGTACATGCGGGCCAGGTCCGGGTTGGTCATCCGCTCGCCGGTGTTGGGGCCGCGACCGTCCTTGAGAAAGGCTCGCGCCGCCTCGGGCGTGGCCGCGAGGGTCCGCTGCGAGCCGCGCCAGGCCGCCCCGATGATCGGTGTGACCGGGAACCCCTCCTCGGCATAGGCGATCGCCGGGGCCAGGATGCGCTCCATCGACAGGGTACCGAACCGCGACCGGAGCTGCTCCCAGCCGTCCACGCATCCGGGCACCGACCAGCTCAGCGGTCCGGTCTCGGGAATGGACTTGAGCCCCTCCCTGCGAAAGGTTGCCCGGCTCGCTCCGTAGGGTGAGCGCCCGCTGGCGTTGAGCCCGTAGAGCTTCTGTGTCCTGGCATCCCACACGATGGCGAACAGATCCCCGCCGATGCCGCAGTTCATCGGCTCCACCGTGCCCAGCACGGCGTTGGTGGCGATGGCCGCGTCGATGGCGTTGCCGCCGGCCTTGAGAATGTCCACCCCGGCCTGCGACGCGAGCGTGTGGCTGGTGGCCACCATGCCGTGCGGAGCCATGACCACGGAGCGCGTGGGGGGGCAGGTGTCATCGGCCGCGGACAGCGGATGGATAGTGAGCAGGCTCATAAGCAGTACCAGCATGGATGTGAACCGTCGCACGCGATTCTCCCGGCACAGGGGCGGCATCCTGAAGCCCGGCGCCCCAAATCAGATCAACCCCAGAGGCCCAGAGGGCACAGAGAATAGTTCGGAACCAACAGGCGGAGCGTCATCGCCTCGACCTTTTCACACATTCTTTAAGTAGCATACGGTTCTATTGAAATACTCAATATTCTTTGTGCCTCCGTGTCTCTGTGGTTCACTCTTTTTGTTGAACCGGCAAGGTCAACCCGCCGAGCCGCCAGAAGGTTCGGTTCAGTACTCCGCACGGATCTGCAGCGGCTGATCACCGGCCGGCAGCCGGATGATCTGCCTGTCGTTGTCGAAGTCCTCGTGCCTCTTCCCGTTGACGGTAACGGCCTTGATCGGCGTGCCGTCGGGATGGCGCAGGCGCAGGACCAGCGCTTTTGGTTTCGTTCGCACCGGCGGGTCGATGGTGGCTTCGATGACGCCCTCGTCGACCTTCGAGCGGATCTCGAAGCCCGCTTCGCCGAACAGAGTCGGGGCCCGATGAATCGCGATGGTCATGCCCTGCTTGAGCCACTGATCAGTGGTCAGGCTGTTGAGCCATAACTCGTCGCCGCGTTCCAGCAGCAGCATGAACCGCGTCTGCTGGAGGAAGTAGCCGGTCTCGTGGGTCTTGTTCCAGGCGCCGACGCCGCTGAAATGCTCCTGCAGCGAGAGCACCTCCATGTTCAGCAGCGACGGCAGGGTGTTGAAATACGTGCGCACGAAGGGCTTGATGTCGTCACGCAGGGCGTAGATCTCGCCGTTGCGGGTGTAATACGGCTGCACCTTGGAGAAGCCGCCGAGGTTGTACCAGTCGGCGTGGTTCCGCTTGGTGTCGTAGTCGTACCAGCCGCTGGCCAGGTACTGCACGTCCTCCATGTGGTCGAGCATGGCGGTGACTTCGGGACTCATCGGGTCCAGAATCCCCTGCGGCACCAGATGATGGGCGCCCAGCTCGACGTCGTAGCACCAGCTCCGGTTGGCGTCCTCGCCGGGGAAGAAGGTGTTGGTCGGCGAGGGGCAGTGGACCTGCGACGGGTAGCCCTCCACGCTGGTGCCGTCGCGCAGCGGATAGACGGGCATGATCTTCTGTGTCCAGCGATAGGCTCCCAGGATGGCATCGCGGAAGTCCTTCGCGTCGGCCAGGATCGCATCGGCGTCCGGGTGATTGATGTCGCGCAACGCCAGGCCCGCTTCGCGCAGGCCGTCGCAGTAGTAGCCGTTGAGACAGAAGTAGTACGCGAACGCGTTCCAGTCGGCCATGACGCCGGGGGGCATGAGCCCGTATTCCGGCGGCCGATCGTCGCCGGCGTCGCCCTGCATGGTCTTCTTGCGCTGATCGCGGATCCAGCGGCACATGGTGGCGACCTTCGGCGCGACGCTCTCCAGCCAGGCGCGGTCCTGCGTGCGGCGGTAGTGCTCGCCCAGCCGCTGCAGGTGCCAGCCCATGCCCATCAGCGTGTAGCCGGTGGTCATCATGCCGTTGTCGCGGTACTGGTGGACGTAGTAGTCGAAGCCGCGGCGGCAGAAGTCCTCGTGACCGAACATGCCCATGGCCCGCAGGATCGAGTTGCACTCGCTCTCCAGCGGCCCGTAGACCCACGACGCGATCCAGGGGGCGACGCGCTCGCCGTCGGCCACGTTGCGGGCGGCGATGAGGCAATGCACCTGTGACGCCTTGATGACGTTCATCAGCAGCGCGTCGGGCACGTCGACGGTGACCTTGCCGTCCATCAGCCGCTGCCAGCAGGCGACCGTGGCGGCGTAGTAGTCGGTGCCGCCGGACAGCGCCGGGTCGTCCGGGCTCGCCACCCAGCCGGGAATAAGTACGCGACAGCGCGAGGTGTTGCCGGCGGGCTGTTTTCCCGAAAGGCGCAGGGTGTTCCCTGAGATGTCAGCGCGCGGCTTCTCCGCATCGAGTTCGATGATGGCCAGCAGCCGGTCCCTGCCGCGGACCAGCCCGCGCGTCGGCGTCACCATGTCGATGGTCGCGGGAAGTTCCTTTCCGGCCATGAAGGTCAGTTCGAGGCTGCCGCGCTCAGCGTCGGCGCCGACATTGCCGGCGGTGAATTCGCTGACGCACAGGGGCTTGCTGTTCAAATATGGATTGCCTTTGGCGGGTTCGCCGGCCGGGGCCACGAATGTCCGCTGCCGGTAGACCAGGTTGCCGTCGCGCGACTCGACCACGGGGATGGGCAGCCAGTCGCCTTCGAGTTTTCGCGTGGTGCCGCCGCCGGCGCCGAACTTCGGCACCAGCCGCGCCGGGATCGGCTGAGACTTGTCGATGAACCTGATTGCCTTCTCCGGCTCGGGACTGAACTCGACCGTGCCGTCGCGCTGGGTGACGAACTTCACGTCGTCACAGGCCAGCGAGAGCATCATCGGCGGGAGGTTCTGCCTGGGGTTGTGGACGTGTTCGAGGGCCTGGGCGAAGGTCTGGTCGGGCCTGGCCCGCACTTCCTCCAGCACGGTGCGGCGGTCGGCGATCGACTTCCTGTAGGCATCGCGGGTGATGCCCCGGGAGGCGTCGGCGACGAACAGCCCGTGGCTGCGGACCAGCACCGCGCCCTCATCGAGCACGTCCTGGGCGGCCACGGCGAAGCTGCCGGTGGGCAGCGTGAACCGCAGCACGGTCCGCTCGGCGAGCCACGGCCGCGGCCGGACCACACGCAGGGCCAGTTCCAGCGGCTCGCTCAGGTTCCACTTCTGCTGGGGGTGCAGTTTATCCCCGACGCCATTGTAGATTTCCACGACTCCGTTTCCTTTGGCCTGCGGCGGGTCCATCTCCAGCGTAAACTTCACGTCGCGGGTGGGGGCGATGCTCATCGCGGACAGCGGCAGCACGATCACAGGCCTGGTGGTCGGGATGATCCAGCGGATCTTTCGCGTGCCGATGTCGATGTCGAGTTGCGGGGCGATACCGGGGCGGAAGATCCACTGCAGGCCCTGGGCGGTCAGCTTGCCTTCCATCCGTTTCCATCCGCCCTGCCAGGGTGATTCTCCGACCCACATCTGGACCTCGGCGCCTTCGACGGATGGAATGGGATCGGTGGGATCGGCCGGAAACGCGAGGGACAATTCATTCAGGCGCCGCCGCTCCAGCCAGCGCAGGCCGATGCAGGCCTTGCCGTCCGGGTTGGGCTCAACGGTGTAACCGATCCGCTTGCCCGGCACCGCGTCGCGCTCGGGATAGACGTCGTCGGCGTGGAATTCCTCGATGCGATTCGCCCGGCTGCCGGTCATGCGGGCCGGGTCGCAGGTGATCACCCGGGCGAAGGGGGCGACGTTAAGGCTCGGCGGGCGCCTGGCCGGCCCGTCCCTGGCCGGGCGGAGGACGGCTTCCGCCCAGTTGCCCATGTCGCTGGCGATCCCGTCACCGGCGTCCTCGGTGATGAGCCGCAGTTCCATCGCGCCTTCGATCGGGATGCGCACGGGCTTGGCGGGGGTGTCCTGGCGCATGACCCCGCTGCTGAACCGCTCCTGGTCATCGACCACGACCCGGAAGACCACGCTGCCCGCGCCGCCCTCCTGGTGCTGGACGCCGACCACGGCCTCGAAGAGGTCATACTCGCCGCGCAGGTCGAAGTGGATGGTCCCGTTGGCGTGGGCCCCGAGCCCGTGCTCGTAGGTCTTGTCGCCGATGCGGAGCGGCTCGCCGGGCTTGTCGTACCAGTGGGCGGCCGTGTCCTTGCCGAGTGCCCCCCAGGCCTGGGTGACGGCCAGGAATCGCCCGGCCAGCGGGGCCATGTGCTGGGCCTCGCGCTCCTCGGCTCCGGCCGCGGTGATGCCGGGCAGGGCGGGCAGGGCGATGAACGCCACGGTGAGAGGCAGATTGAATCGATGCATCGTGGTTTCTCCGGAAAGACCTGTCGCTATTGGTATCCGCGACGGGAGGGATGAGCAAGGCGTGGGGAGGCGTCCGGCGGTCCCCGGGAGCCGCGGTGTGCGGCCTGAGCCCGCAGGAACCTGAATCGCCGGGATGCGTTCATCCGCTCAACGTGCCCGCCAGAATTAGCAGGGGAACGCTGACGACCAGCAGGCTCCAGACCACCTTGCGAGCCTGCTGATAAGAGCGATGGTCCGCCGCCGGCAGCGACATCAGTGCGTAACGCAGCGGCTCGCTGACGCGCCGTTTTTCGGAGAGACCGGCCCAGCAGGCGGCGATGAACAGGGCGATCAACGCCAGCGGGATGGCCATGAAGGTCAACAGGAACCCCAGCATGGGGATGGCTCGCCAGGAAAGGAACAGCCCCGGCAGCGACGACGTGAAGGCCTCGAAGAAGCGGGGCCTGCTCTGCCCGGACCTGCGGAGCAGTTCCTCGCGGAGCGTGGTGAGGGTGGCCAGGTAGATCGCCATGGTCAGTATGTCCGCCGGGAAGCACAACATCTCCCATCCGAATCCCGGGAACCGTCCGCCCATGCCGCTGTTCAGTGCCGAGGAGCCGAGCAGAAACGGGCTGACCAGCGCCAGAGGCAGGGCGTCGAGCAGCGGGGTCATGACCTGAACGAGGGCATGTTCGCTGAGCGTCTGGACGGCGGCGCGGTCGTAATGGAAGCCGCATTCCGGGCAGCGGTCCACGGTTTGTCCGCGGAGGTCATAGCCGCACTGGGGGCAATGCACGAGTTGGTCGTCGGCAGGCATGGATGCCCCGGAACAGCGCGGGCGGTCGATCGGGCCGCCGCCCGCGGATTCGACATTCACA
>CAYVVX010000025.1:5652-10672 GCA_964455315.1 uncultured Planctomycetales bacterium
CTGCAGGCGGCGAGTTCATCCAGCAGCCAGGGCGGTTCCGAGTCGCGGGGCATGATCGGGCCCCAATCGGCTTCGAGGACCAGCATGCGGTCGTCGCCGCAGATGTAGTTGTCTTCCAGAACGATCCGTTCGATGGGGTGGAGATGGCTGTCCAGGATCAGATCCGGGTGCCAGCCGGGGAACAGCAGGGCATGGGTCACGCCCTTCTCCTGAAGATAGTCGAGCATGGGTTGGGTGGGCTTGTCCATCCGGCGGATCTTCACGATCTGGGGGTCGATCAGGCCGATGGTGTCGACGATGGGGCGGTCGCCGAAGAAGGCGATAGCGCCGATGTCATTGGTGGCGATGACCGCATCCTCGGGCGTGTTTTCCTTGATCCAGTGGCCCAGGGCGACCTGCATCTCGTTGATGTTCTTGACGCTGGTGACGTATTCGTAGACCTGGTCGGGATACAGCCTCGCCAGCAGGACGACGTCGCCGGCCGCCAGGGCCAGCAGCACTGCCGCATAGGCGGGCGCCGCGGCCCGCTCGGGCAGCAGAGTCCTGACCCCCATCGCCAGCAGATGGGCCCCGACCACGCCGTACACCATCAGCATGGGCAGCCATTGGATCAGGTAGCGCTGGCTCTGGCCGGGGAAGTAGGCGCCCAGCGTGACCAGCCCGCTGGCCGTGCAGCCGCCCAGGAAGATGAGCAGGGGGAACAGCGAATCGGCGGCGGGCCCGCGATACTCGCGGCGGGCGATGAGCAGCAGCAGCCCGACCGGCACCAGGGCGATGAGCGCCGCGTTATCACTCCAGGCGAACTCGATGCCGCTCCAGAGCACATCGAACGCGGCTCCGACGTGAACCTTCACGGCCTCGACGCCGCCCCTCTCGACGTCGGCGGCGAAGGAGAGGTTGCCGACTTTCGCCGCGAAGGTGTTGGGCACCGGGGCGCCGTGGACCGCGAGGTTGAGCGCGATGTACGGCGCCAGAGTGATCCCGAACGCGGCCAGCCGGCCTGCGAGCCGGGCCATGGCCTTCCCGGTGCCGGCCCCAACGGTGACGGCGCCGGCCGAGCCGGGCGACCGGCCGCGCCAGAAGAGGAGGATGTTGTCCAACTCGCTGAGGGGATAGAGGATGAGGTTCTCAGGCCGGGCCATCGCGGCCAAGGCCATCAGCGGCGGCGCGACGCAGCCGCGCCAGCCGCGGGTTCGTCCCCAGGTGATGTGGGCGAGGACGGCGGCGAGGGTCAGCGCGGTGGCCAGGGCGGTCTCCATCCCGCTCAGGTTCGACCAGGCGAAGGGATAGCCGCACACGATCAGGGCGCCGCCCAGCCCGGCGGCCAGCGGGGACACGCGGAAGCGCAGCAGCAGGGCGGCAATCAGCGCGCCGGCCAGCATGGTCAGCAGCGTGTTGAGCACATGCACGGTGATGACGTACTCACCGGTGATCGCGGTGGGAATGGCCCAGATCACGTCGAAGAGCACCGACGTGGTGCCGATGGAGCGCTCGCCGGGCACGTATTCGAAGGGGCGACCCTCGACCATGGTGCGGGCGTACTGGGCGTGAATCCAACTGTCATCGAGGGGAAAGCCGGTGGCGACGCCGGCATCGCGTGTGGCACTCTGATACAAGGCGGTCACGATCAGCGGGGCGCACGCGGCGAGCAGGTACGCCATCAACCGGGCCGCCCGTCGCGGCGGCGGTGGAGCCGGCGGCGTCAGCAGCGCGCCGCGCTCGTTGGAAGTGGAATGGCTCACGTTGGTCATGACCCGAACTTCAGCAGTCTTCTCCCGGCCCGCGCAACGATCCGGCGGTATGCCGCCCGCCGCCTGCACGGGTGAGCACGGCCCGCTCTGCCGACCTCGTTTCGTGCGTCAATCAATTGACGCACTCCTGTGATGTACTCAGAACCCAGCATTCAGCACCCAGCACCCAGCACTTGGTACTCAGCACTCATTTCGCTTCACACCCTGACTTCCTTCCCGCTCTTCTGTGAGCGGTAGATGCCGTCGAGGATGCGGATCACCTTGAGGGATTGATCCGCGGGGATCGGCGACGGCTTGCGGTTCACGATTGCGTCGTAGAATTCCCAGATCTCGGTGGTGTGCGTTGCTTCGCGCAGCGGCAGCGGCTTGATGGTCGCGTCGATGAGCGTGCCGTTGGCGGCGGTGCAGACCGCGCCGCTGGGCCAGCTCACCCCGGCCTTGTCGCCCAGGATCATGCAGCTCATGTCCTCGGGCATGGGGGTGTGCCCCAGCCAGCTTGTCTCCAGGCTGAGCACCATGCCGTTCTTGAACCTCACGAAACCGCAGGCGAAGTCTTCCACGTCGTATTTCTTGCGGTCCCATTGCCCCCAGGCGCCGGGAATCTCGCCGGTCTTAGCCAGGTTGTTGGTGGCCACGCCGCTGACCGAGATCGGTTCGGGGAAACCCAGCAGCCACATGGTCAGGTCCAGGCAGTGCACGCCGATGTCCATGCACGGCCCGCCGCCGGCCAGCTTGTTGGAGATGAAACCGATCGCCGTGGGCAGCAGGTTGCGGCGGATGGCCCAGGAGCGGGCGTAGTACGGCTTGCCGAGGTTGCCGGCGTCCACCCAGCGCTTGATGGCCTGGGAGATGCCGCGGTAGCGGTTGTTCTGCCCGACCATGAGCAGCCGCCGGGCCTTCGAGGCCGCGGCGATCATCGACTTCACCTCGGCCGGCGTGACCGCCAGCGGCTTTTCGCAGAGCACGTGCTTCTTCTCGGCCAGCGCGGCCAGCACCACCGGCGTATGCAGGCGATTGGGCGTGCAGATGTCGACGACGTCGACCTCCTTGAGCTTGACCAGCTTGCGATAGTCCGTGAACGCGCGGGCACCGTTGTGCTCGGCGGCGGTCTTGCGGGCCAGTTCGCCGTTCACGTCGGCGAAGGCGACCAGTTCAACGTCAGGAATGTCTTTCCAGCCGGGGATGTGCACCGCGCGGGCGATGCCGCCGGTGCCGACGATCCCGACGCGCAGTTTGCGGGAGGGCATGGGTGTGTCCTTTCCGAAGCAGATGCAAGGTGTATCGTCCGCCTGTTCTCAGGCGGCAGGGAAGAATAGGGCAACATGGCGCGCAGGTAAACACGCCGAACGCGGGGGCGTGATTCGGACGTGAGCCGCGCGCCCTGCGAAGCCGAATTGGCGGGGCGGTCCCGGTGGATCGCTCAGGGATACTCGATGATCTGGTAGCTGACCCGCCGGGCCAGGCCGGACGAGGAGTCGACCAGGACGGTGATCTGGTTGGCGGTCAGGCCGGTGACGATGGCGCCGTTGCGGGCCCGGAGGTTGGTGTCCGTTCCGCCGCTGAGCGCGGTGTAGACCGAGTCGCTGAGCAGCACCACGCACTTGTTGGGATTCAGCGCCGGGATCGGGATCAGGGCGGAGGCTTCGTGCACTCCGTCCGGAAAATCGATCACTCCGCGGACCACCCGGCTGAACCCGCCGCCCGCGGCCGGCAGCGCCGCCTGGATGGCCGCGTGCTCGGCGGAGAGCTGATCCAGCGTCTTCATGGTCGGCGCGACCGGACCGGCAGGCGGCGTCAGTTCGCCGGCGATGGCCCGCCAGCCGCTCAGCCCCACGACGATGACGACCGCGACCGCCAGCAGCAGCTTCCAGTCATGCCTGCGCATCGATAAACCCTCCTGAACGGTGATGAGTCCCGCTTTCCCAAGCCCCACCTCATGGTGGCAGAGTCATTGTATCCAATCTCACAGGAGGCTCCAGCGAAATCCGCGATTCCTGACCTTTCCACCGGCTGGTGGAGTCCGCCCGAGGGGGGCGGTACAATGGGAACCTGCGGAGCGGCCGGCCGGGGTGCCTGGCGGCGGCACCGCGATCATGCCACCAGCGGAGCATCTGACATGCCCATCGGCAGCCCGGGGAGGAGGGAGGTCCGGCCCTACGCCAGCGGTGGTTGTGTGCCGATGGGGCTGGTCCTGGTGGCCGTGCTGGCCGGGTCGGCGTCCGGACTGACCATCCAGTCGGTCAGCCAGAGCGCGATGCAGGTGGAACGGTATGACCTGCTGACCATCCAGTTCGGGCTGTCCCAGAGCTACAGCAATCCTTTCGACACCCGCCAGATCGAAACCTGGTTCGAGTTTACCGGACCGTCCGGAGCCACGAGGATCATCCCCGCGTTCTACGCCGCGGAGGGCCCCGGCTGGATGATCCGCCTGTGCCCGCTGGAAGTCGGAGCGCACTCCGGGGTGATTCGGGCCCGCGACAGCGGCGGCGCGGAGGCGTCGCACCAGCTCGCCTTCACCGGCACGGCCTCGACCCGCCGCGGCTTTGTGCGCGTCGATCCGCGCAATTCGCGTTACCTGCGCTACGACAACGGCGAGCCCTACCGGCCGGTGGGTCACAACCTGTGCTGGTCCGGTCGCGACGCCATCCACACCACGTACATGGACCGCATGTACCAGTACCGCGAGAACTGGATGCGTTACTGGATGGTGCCGTACGTGGGGCAGGGGCTGGAGTGGGGCGGTGGCGTCGAGGGCTCCGCGGCGGGGCTCGGCCGCTATTCCCAGAACAACTCGCGGACCACCGACGCGGTGATGGAGCGTGCCCGGGCCCGCGACATCCAGGTGCAACTGGTGTTCGATTCCTTCAACGGCTGGAACTTCTACCTCTACGACAACTGGCATGAGAATCCCTACAACACGGTTTTCGGCGGTCCTTGCAGCCTGCCGATTCACTATTTCACCAACGCGGAAGCCAGGCGTCTCGCCAAACAATTGATGCGCTACATCGTGGCCCGCTGGGGCTACAACACCTCGGTGCTGTGCTGGGAGTTCTGGAACGAGGTGGACGCCGTCGGTGCCGGCGGGAGCGGTTCCTTCTGGGACAACATTCCCCAGGTGATCGCGTGGCACCAGGAGATGGGGCAGTACATCCGGTCGATCGACCCCTACGCCCACCTGCGCACGACCAGCTTCGCCGACGACGGGCCGAGGAATCTCTACCGGGGGTTCTGGCAGTTGCTCGAGATGGACATCGTCCAGGTGCACCAGT
>CAYVVX010000025.1:10682-11429 GCA_964455315.1 uncultured Planctomycetales bacterium
GCCTCGCTTCCGGATTCACACATTCAACTGATCAACTCGGTGCGCGAATTCAACAAGCCCATCATCGAGGGCGAGGGCGACCACACCCAGCTCGACGCCAACGGGCAGTCCATCCGCGATCTGATCTGGGCCGCCGCGGTCAGCGAATCCGGCGCGATGTCCTGGTGGTGGGACGGTTGGATTCATCCCAACAATCTCTACTACCATTACAACGCCCTGAGCCTGTGGCTGATCGGCGAAGACTGGGCGCCGCTGGGGCTGCAACCGATCAGCGTCACCCGCCTGGCCGGGCCGGGCAGCACGCAGGTGTACGGTTCAGGGGGGGCGAACCAGGCGTTTCTCTACCTGCTCAACCAGCAGCAATCGGTGACCGGCCTGCAACTGCGGCTGACCCAGTTGAATCCCGGCGTTTATACCGCCGGCTACTACAGCACCAGCACTTCGCATCTGCTGTCGACGCAGGTGATCAACAGCAACGGGCAGGCTCCGATCATCGACGTGCCCGGTTTCGCACGTGACCTGGCGGTGAAGGTCAGGCCCGGCGGACCCCTGCTGGTGGTGGAGCCGGCGGCGTTGAACGCTTCCGTCCCGGCGGGGATGGACTCCGGCGGTGTTCTCACCGTCCGCAACGGCGGCACCGGCACCCTGGACTTCAGCGTTGTGGACACGGCGCTGTGGATGGAGGTGACCCCCGTTTCCGGAACCGCGGGACCGGAAGGTACCACCCTGTCGGTGACCATCCAGAGC
>CAYVVX010000025.1:11439-17176 GCA_964455315.1 uncultured Planctomycetales bacterium
TGCTGCCGCCGGGGGCATACTATTCATCGGTGGAGGTGTATTCGCCGGGTTCCGTCGATTCTCCCCGGGTGATTCCCGTGAACCTGACGATCGGGTGGTTTCCGGGTGATCTGGACGGCGACGGCGACGTGGACCTGAGCGACTACGGCGTGTTGCAGGGCTGCCTCAACGGCAGCGGCCTGCCGCCGGCGCATGCCGGCTGTGTCGGCGCTTCGCTGGATGCGGACAGCGACGTGGACATCGAGGATGTGAGCCTGCTGATGCGCTGCCTGAGCGGAGCCGGCGTACCGGCGGACCCGCACTGCCTCGAGTAGTCGCAGCCGGCGCATGGCCGGGCCGGCGTTGCCGCGGCGATGGTCACTGCGCCTTCATTTCCCGTTGCCACCAGTCCTCGATGAGCCCGGTCAGCTCGCGAAGCCGCTCGGGCTTCTTCGCCGCGAGGTTGTGCTGCTCCTGGGGATCCCGGGCGATGTCGTACAGCTCCGGTTCGCCCTGGCCGGGTTGCGGCAGGATCAGCTTGTCATCGCCCTGGCGCACCCAGCGATGGGTGAGGTTGACCGGGGTATCGTCCAGATTGATCGCGCTGTGGACGAAGATCTCGCCGTGGATGGCCCGGCCCTTCAGATCCCGTTTACCTTCCAATACTTCCAGCAGGTCGATTCCCGGCATCCGCGCCGGCACCTCGACATGGCAGGCTTTCAGGATCGTCGGGGCGATGTCGATGCTGGAGACCAGCTCGTCGCGACGTTCCGGCTCGATGTGGCCGGGCCAGCGCAGCATGATCGGCGTGCGCACGCCGCCGTCGTAGGGACTGGTCTTGCTGTGCGGATCGAACCGCCCGCGGCCGTCCGGGGGCAGCGACAGGTCCTGAATCCAGCCGTTGTCGATCACGAAGATCACCAGCGTGTTGTCGGTGAGCCCCCGGTCGTCGAGCATCTTCAGCAGCGTGCCGCAGGTTTCGTCGAACCACGCGCACATGGCGTAGTAGGCGGCCAGGTGGGGGTGGCGACCCTCGGCGGTGTACTTCTTCAACAGTCTTTCCGGCGGATCGTGGGGATCATGCGGCATCATCGGGGCATACCAGAGGAAGAACGGCCGTCCGCGCACCGCGTCGAGAAACTCGGCGATCGGCTCCATGGTTTTGCGGCCGATCTGCAGGCCGGCGTCGCCGTGCCGTCCACGAACCTGGTTGAGGGTCATGCCGTGGGTGAAGCCGGCGTTGCTGTAATGCCCCTCCCAGAACTTGCCGGTTTGCAGGCTGGAGTAGCCGGCATCGCCGAGCAGCCGGGGCAGGGCCGGGGCGTCGCGCATGAAGGGCAGCATCCTGGCCCGGTCGACGCCCTGGGGCGGGTCGTTGCAGCAGATGCGGTGCTGATGCCCGTAAAGCCCGGTGAGCAGCGTCGCCAGGCTCGCCCGGCACAACGACGTGGGCACGTAGCCGTTGGGAAACACCGCGCTCTCGCCGGCCAGCCGATCGAGGTGGGGGGTCTTAACCACCTCGTGGCCCATGAAGCCGAAATCGCCCCAGCCCTGGTCGTCGGAGACGATCAGTACGACGTTGGGGTGCCCCGCGTCCGCCGCCGAGGGCTTTGACGTCACGGGCTTGTCCTGGGCTGCCGCCGCCATCGCGGCCATCGAAATCATCACCGTTGCGAGCCACCACCGCATGGTCAATCTCCTGTTCGCTGGTCTGATGCAATCCCTGAAGGTGAGCAGTGTAACGCATCCGGGCCCATCCTGTCGTATCATGCCGCTCGTACATTTCCATCAGCGTGAAGGAGTCTGCTCATGGCGGTCGTCAACGTCGGCATCATCGGCACCGGGTTCGTCGCGGACATTCACGCCGCCGCGTTCGGCATGGTGGCCGACGCGAAGGTGGTCGCGGTGGCCTCGCCCTCACCGGGCAAAGCCCGGGAGTTCGCCGACCAGCGCGGGATCGCCCAGGCCTTTGAAGACTATCGCGACCTCCTGGCGCTGCCCGACGTGCAGATGGTGACGCTGTGCCTGCCCAACGACCTTCATGCCCAGGCGACCATCGCGGCCGCGCAGGCCGGCAAGCACGTGGTCTGCGAGAAGCCGTTGTGCCGCACCCTGGAGGAGGCCGACCGGATGATCGCGGCCTGCCGCGACGCGGGGGTTCTGTTGATGTACGCGGAGGAGCTGTGCTTCGCGCCGAAGTACGTGCGGGCGAAGCAACTGGTTGACGAAGGGGCCCTCGGCGAGGCCTTCCTGGTCAAGCAGAGCGAGGAGCATTTCGGCCCGCACTCGGCATGGTTCTGGGACGTGGAGCGCTCCGGCGGCGGCGTACTGCTGGACATGGGCTGCCTCTCGGTGGAATTCGCCCGCTGGGTGTTCGGCAAGCCGCTGGTCAGGAGCGTCTACGCCCAACTCGGCACGCACGTTCATCACGACAAGACCCGCGGCGAAGACCACAGCCTGTGTATCGTGGAGTACGAGGGCGGGCGGATCGGCCTGGCCGAGAACAGTTGGGCCAAGGCCGGCGGCGTCGACGATCGCTGCGAGATCTACGGCTCGACCGGCTTCACCCGTGCCGATCTGCTTCGCGGCAGCGCCCTGCTGACTTATAGCGAGACCGGCTACGGCTACGCAATGGAAAAAGCGGCCACCACCCGCGGCTTCACCTTCACCATGTTCGAGGAGATCTGGAACTACGGCTTTCCGCAGGAGATGGCCCATTTCGTCCGCTGTGTGCAGGGCCGCGAGACGCCCATCGAGAGCGGCGAGGATGGGCGCGAGGTGCTGCGGATTCTGCTGGCGGCGTATGCCTCGGCGGGGCAGGGTAAACGCATCGAGTTCCCCTTCGAACCGACCGGCTATCGCAAGCCGATTGACCTGTGGCGGAAATGAGCCGCTTCCCGGTCGCCCGGGACGGCTACGGTCGAATCGAGCGCCCGCCGTCCAGCGGGATGATCTGCCCGGTGAGGTAGTCGGCTTCACCGACCATGAAGCGAACCAGCGCAGCCACTTCTTCGGGCGTGCCGGCCCTGCCCAGCGGCACCCTGGCGATGAGCTTCTCCCGCAAGGCCTGGTCGTAGTCCTCGGGAAACTCGGCGATGCCGGGGGCGATGCCGTTGACGGTGATCTCGGGGGCCAGTTCCCGGGCCAGGCTGCGGGTCAGGCTCGCCAGCGCCGCCTTGGACGCGCAATACGCGTCGAAACCGCGGGCCGGGCGGTCGGCCAGGATGTCCACCAGGTTGACGATCCGCCCCGCGCCGGCCTGACGCATGGGTTCCGTCGCGGCGCGGGCCAGCAGGGCGGGGGCGATGGTGTTGACCCGCAGCATCCGCTCCCAGGCCTCGCCGGCGGACCCGTCCTGCGGGGTCATTTCGAACAGCGAGGCGTTGTTGACCAGGATGTCCAGCCCGCCAAAGGCCGCGAGCACCGCCTCGACGATCCGGACCGGGGAGGCCAGGTCGTTGAGGTCGCACTGGATGGCCACGGCCTCGGTGCCGGCGTCCGCGAGTTCTCGGACCAGGGCGTCCGCCTCCGCCGCAGAGCGGTGGTGATGCACGGCCAGCCGGCAGCCGGCTTTAGCCAGCTCGCGGACGATGGCCTGGCCGACCCGGCGGGCTCCGCCGGTGACCAGGGCGACACGGTTGGGCAGATGCATGGGAATTCCTCAGGCGCGAGCGAGCCCGCGCGGTGACAATAACCTTCTTTGCGATAGCAGGTTAACGCCTTTCTGCCGGGCGCGTCCAGATTCTGGTCTCCGGCCAGACAAAGGAACTATATACTCTTTTGGTTGGACAGCCGATGATGCGATAAGATATGATACCCGGACGCGGACGAACTGCGTCTGGCCTCGTGCGGAGACCGCCGGGGCTGCTCTGAGTGGTTTCGTCGACTGGGGTGGTGTGTCCGGATCGCCGCTTCGGGCCCACGGCAGGAGTTTTTCATACCGTGAAGTCGTACCTCCTTGGCCAGCGCATGAGCATCGTGGCCGCCTTGGGCTGCCTGGTGCTGACCGGATGCCCCGGCGCGGGTGATGTGACCGGCACCGGGAAGAACGTGGGGGTCGTCCCCCGTCTGAACGGCGGCTGCCAGATACCGGCCAACGCCGACGCGATGGTCCAGAAGGTTCTCGAACTGGTCAACCAGGAACGGACCCACCGCGGGCTCAATGCCGTCACGCTCAATCCGCAGCTTACCCGTCTGGCTGAGGACTACGCCTGCCAGATGATCGACCAGGGGTTCTTCGATCACTTCACC
The DNA here is from genome assembly GCA_964455315.1 of uncultured Planctomycetales bacterium. Taxonomy (GTDB): domain Bacteria; phylum Planctomycetota; class Phycisphaerae; order UBA1845; family PWPN01; genus CAYVVX01. Next base: position 15,670 of record CAYVVX010000025.1, read on the forward strand.
CCCGGTCCCGAACCGCTGGGCCCCGGCGAGCGGGCCATCGATGCCGGCTACATCTTTCTGGCTCTCTGCGAGAATCTCGCCGCCGGTCAGACCAGCCCGGAACAGGTCATGACCGAGTGGATGGCGTCGGAGAGCCACCGCCAGAACATCCTCGGGCCCCAGTGGCGCGAGGTCGGCATCGCCGTGCGCGCCGGCGGCGAGCACGGGGTCTACTGGGTGCAGGAATTCGGCAACCCGCCGTAAACCACGGACGTTCGCCTCCCTTGGCCGGGCAGTTCTCGGTTCCTTACCGCTTCCCGCGAACTCGTGCACTTCTACAGGTTCCCGAACGATCGGTTGCGGGGATGTCCCTCTGCGCCGCCTCCCCTATAATGCCGCCCGGGCGGTGGAGTGGATCTCCCGCCTCAGGTTCCATCGGCGGTGCCCCATGCGACTTTACACGGCCACGGGCGACGGGGGAGAGACTTCCCTGTTTGACGGCACCCGCGTTGCCAAGGATCACCCGCGGGTGGTCGCGTACGGTGACGTCGACGAGCTGAACTCGGTGCTGGGCTGGTGCCGCTGTGCGCCGCCTTCAGAGCAGATCAGCAGCCGTATCGAGCGGATCCAGCACCTGCTGTTTGATCTCGGGGCCGAGCTGGCCACGCCGCCCGGCTCGCGCCAATCCAACCACGTTCCGAAGGTCGGCGAAGCGTCCTGCCGCGAGCTGGAGGGGTGGATCGACCAGGCCTCGGACGCGGTTCCGCCGCTGCGCAACTTCGTGCTGCCGGGCGGCTGTGAGCCGGCGAGCCGGCTGCACCTGGCCAGGACCTGTTGCCGGCGGTCCGAGCGGGCCGTGATCGCGCTGGCCCGGGCCGAGACGGTCCGCCCTGAAGCCATTATCTTCCTGAACCGGCTGAGCGATCTGCTCTTCGCCTGGGCTCGCGAGGCGAACCACCTCGCCGGCTGCGGCGACCAGGTGTGGGTGGCATCGACTTGAGCACCTCCCCCCAGAGCCGCCGGACCCTGTACGACATCGAGCGGGCGTACGACCTGGTGCGGAACCGCCGGCTCCTCGACCAGGCCCTGCTGGTGGTCCTGCTGGTGGGCATCGGCGCTTCCTGCCTGCTGATCAGCGCCGGTCGCGGCGTCGAGGCCGGCCATCGTCCCTGGCGCCCGGGTTCGCTGCTCAAGCCCGTCGCCGAGTTGATGGCGCTGGACTACCAGTTCCCCACCGCCCGCGGCGCCGAGGTCAAGTGGCTGGCCCAGGGACACACTGCCGCCGCAGCGGTGTTGGCCGTGACCGACGCCTGGTTTCACCGCACCCGCCGCGCGGAGGACGATCCCCCGCCGCTCGAGGATCCGGCCTCTCCTGCGCAGCCGCTGCCGGCGCGGATTCGCCACTTCTTCTCCACCCTGGCGCCGGCCGACGCGGCCAGGATGGCCATGCTTCTATGCGGAGGCTACGCGCTGCTGAGTGCCTCATGGTCGCCCTGGCCGGTGGGCGGCGCCTGGGAAGCGCTTCGCC
>CAYVVX010000026.1:0-16725 GCA_964455315.1 uncultured Planctomycetales bacterium
GTCTGTCGACGGTCGTCGTGTATTCCTTCTCGAGAGCCGACGGCACCACCGCCCACGCGGGCATTGCGGTCGCGGCCAGGACCAGCAGTGTGAGGTGAATCCAGCGTCTATTCATATCAAGGCTCCAGGGGCGGCAGTGCGCCCGCGTTGTTTGCCTGCTTCTGTCTGAAATCTGCACGTCGAAGTCCAACACGGTGCTTCCTGGTCACGCATGCAGCCGCCACGGTCCGCGCCGCGGACGGTCGATCCACCGGCTGGCCTCCAGGTCGCCGACGATCTCGCCCTTCTCCGGATCCCACTTGATCGCGCGGTTCAGCCAGCAGGCGATGTTCGCAAGATGGCAGACGGTGATTGTGCTGGCGCCGACGGCGACGTCGCAGATCGGACGCTTGCGGTTGCGGATGCAGTTGAGCCAGTCCTGGCGATGGCCGGGGCTCTCGTACAGGTGAATCTCGCCGGGTCCGATGCGCTCGTTGCGGAGCTCGTCCGGCCAGGTCTTGATGTAACCGCGGTTGACCTCCACGCGCCCTTCTGTGCCGGTGAAGAGCACGCCGTTCACCCCGCCGTGCCCGGGGGCGTCGCTGGCCCGGAACATGCGGACGCCGTTGGCATACACCATGGTCAGCGGCTCCTTGCCGGGCGGGATGATCTCGACCGGGCCGGAGCCGTCCAGGCCCATGCCCCACTGCACGATGTCGAAGTGGTGGGCGCCCCAGTCGGTGGTCATGCCGCCGGAGTAATCGCGAATCCGCCGCCAGCCGCCGCCGTAGTTGCCGCTGCACCGCTCCCCGTTGTAAGGCTGCCACGGCGCCGGGCCCAGCCAGCGGTCCCAGTCGAGGCCGTCGCGGACCGGTTCCTCGGGCAGGTACTTCTCCTCGGAGGGCAGGCCGATGTTCACGTGCACGGTCTGAAGCTTGCCGATCCGCCCGTTCTGGACCAGCTCGCAGGCGAAGCGGAAGTTGTGCTCGCTGCGCTGCTGGCTGCCGGTCTGGAACACGCGGTTGTAGCGCCGCATGGCCTTGACCATCTCCTGGGCCTCGCGGATGGTCAGCGTCAGCGGCTTCTCTGAATAGATGTCCTTGCCCATCCGCGCCGCGTGAATCGCGACAATCGCGTGCCAGTGGTCGGGCACGGCGCACAGCACCGCGTCCATGTCGGGCCGGGCCAGGATCTCCTCGAACTCGTTGTACTCGTCGCAGCCCTTGAACCGCCCCGCCTGCCGGTCGTCGGCGTACTTTTCCTCGACCTGCTTGCGGGCGTTGCCGCGCTTGACCGCGTCCACGTCGCAGACGGCCACGATCTGGAGCTGCCTGCGCATATCCGTGCTGTTGAGGATGTCGCCGAGATGTCCGCCGCCCATGTTGCCGATGCCGATCATGCCCAGCGTGATTCGTTCGCTGGGCGCTGTCCACCCCCCGCGCCCCAGGGCCGACGAGGGCACGAGATAGGGCGCCGCGACGGCCGCGGCCGCCCCTTTCAACAGCGATCGACGCGTCAGGTTATCTTTCCCTGGCATGCTTGTCCTTTCACCGATGGGGATTCCCTGTTTCAGCGGGATGGTTCGGATCGACGCGGTCCGAAATCCGGGTCAGGTAGGGTACAGCGACCCGGGAAAGTGGGCAAGATCGGAGAGGACGCCGGTCAGGGCCGGCGTGGCCGGCAACCCGTGCGCGGCGTCGGGCCTCCGAGACCGTCGGCGGGTGTCGACATGTCTGTGCCCAGCAGACAGAGCCCCGCTTGCTGATGCAACTTCATTCTAAAAAATCACTTAGGATTCACTCTGATTTGCCCTGAGAGCCCGCGACCGGTTCCTTCACCCCTGCGCACGGGGTAGGAAACACGGAATACGTCTTTTCATGATAGCTTTGTCAAGAATATTCTTGACATGACGATCATGAAAGAGTATTTAGGCGTAGGCGAATGTGAATCAAATGGTGCCCCGTGCTCGAGTTGTCGACCACAACCGGCTACGCCCTGTTGGCCTTAGGCTATCTCGAAAGGTGCAGAGATCGGTGGGTTCTGGCCAGGGAAATCGCGGACCACACGGAAGTGGCAGCGCCCTATCTGTCGCGCATCCTGTATACCCTCGGAAAACACGGACTGGTGATCGCCAAGCGCGGCTACCGCGGCGGCTTTCGCCTGGCCCGGCCGGGGACCCAGATCGCCCTCCTCGATATCGTCGATGCGGTGGAACATCGACCGCGTACGTCCCGATGTCTCCTTGGGCTGGCCAGGTGCGCGGATCAGTCGGCCTGCCCGATTCACCTCCTGTGGAAGACGGCCAGCTCGCAGGTGGAGGCGAGCCTGTCCGCTCTCACGCTGGACAAGATCGCGGAAGCGGTTTCGCAACGGTCAGCCCACGGACTCACTGCCCGGGACGATCAGGCACACGGCGTTGGGCCCGGCGGGAAGGACACAGCGCGTCGACCGGCGGCCAGGCGATCCAGGGCTCGGGCCAACCGCAAGCGACCCTGCCGTTCACGAGAATCATGAGTCAGATTTGGACATGACAGACATGGTCGTCCTTCAACCCCAGCACGCACGAAACGAGCGCATCCCCTCCCGATCGTCACCCCGGGCAGGCGCGCCTTCGCCGGTCACCCGGTTGCGCGACGGATTCGGCCGGCCTGTCGATCACCTGCGCATGTCGGTTACGGATCGCTGCGATCTTCAGTGCCGCTATTGCCGTCCGCAGGCGGAGCAGAGCCGCCAGGACTTCGAGCTGACGGATGAGCAGCGCATCCGGTTTCTGCGCATGCTGGTGGGCCGATGCGGTCTCCGGCAGGTCCGGTTCACCGGCGGCGAGCCGTTGCTCCATCCAACACTGGCCGGGCTGATCGCGGCGGCGCGGCGCCTGTCACCCGGGCTCCAGATCGCGATCACCACCAATGGACAGCGGCTGCACGACCTGGTGCCGACACTGCGTCGTGCCGGGCTGGATCGCCTCAATGTGTCCCTCGATACGCTGGACGCCGATCGCTACCACGACCTGACCCGGGGCGACCTCGCCGCTGTTCACCGGGGTCTCCGGACCGCGCGACGCGCCGGTCTGCATCCCATCCGCGTCAATGCCGTGGTGCTGGCGGGCGTCAACGACGAGGAGCTGCCGAACATGGTCCGCTGGGCCGGCAGCCGGTCCATTCAGCTCCGCTTTCTGGAAGCGATGCCCATCGGCCCGGCGGCGGACTTCAATCGGAAACACTTCGTCAGCGCCGCACAGATCCTCGAACGGCTTGGCCGCGACTTCAGGGTGCTCGATGCGGGTCGTTCCACGGGTTCCACAGCGCATCAGTACCGCCTGGCAGGCCGGCGGGGCGAGACGGAGATCGGCATCATCGCCCCGGTCAGTCGCCCCTTCTGCGGGGATTGCCGGCGGATGCGCCTGACCGCCGACGGCCGGCTGTTTCCCTGTCTGCTCGACTCCCGCTGCATCGCCCTCCGGCCGCTGCTCGCCGGAGTCGAGGACGACGACGCGGTCTGCGCGGCCCTCGCGGCCGGGATCGCGGGGAAGGCTGCTGCCGGATCCGTGCAGCATGTCCAGATGGTTCAGTTGGGTGGCTGAGGACGGGGTACTGAGATTCGTCACCAGGGTGTGGAAGGCACAATGGGTACTCCGGTCCATCTCGCTCCAGTCAACGTGCAAGTGCCGGATGACGACTACTGGCGCCGGCAGATCAAGTGCCAGTACGCCTGCCCGGTGAACACCGATGCCCGCGGGTACGTACGGGCCATCGCCGGCGGCGACTTCGAGTCGGCCTACCTGATCGCCCGCGGCCCCAACCCCCTGGCCAGCATCTGCGGCCGGGTGTGCGGAGCGCCCTGCGAGGCGGCCTGCCGGCGCGGGTCGGTCGACCAGCCGGTCGCGATCCGGGCCCTCAAGCGGTTCGTCACCGAGCGGTTCGGGGCGGAATCATTCACCCGCGAGACGCTGCGCCCGATCGAACTGCTGAAACGGGTGCTCGGCCAGCGCGGCCGGCGCGACTGCAGCGGCAGGGAGGAGCTGGGCGCGCTGGTCCGCTCGCTCTCGGGGTTTGAGTCGCCGCGCTCGGGCGGCGATCCGGTCGCGATCATCGGCTCCGGTCCGGCGGGCCTGGCGGCGGCCCATGACCTCGCACTGCTGGGCTTCCGACCGCGCGTTTTCGAGATGGAAGCCATGCCCGCGGGGATGCTGGCCGTGGGCATTCCCGAGTACCGGCTGCCGCGGGATCTGATCCGCGCCGAGGTGGAGGTCATCCGGGCCCTGGGCGTCGAGTTCATCTGTAACACACAGGTGGGCAAGGACATCACCCTCGAACAGATCCGCCGCGAGCACCGGGCAACCATCATCGCGATCGGCGCCAAGCGGTCCCGGTCCATCCCCATCCCCGGCAACGACGGGCCCGGCGTGCTGGGCGGCGTCGAGTTCCTGCGCGATGTGGCCGTGCGCGAGCAGGCGCCGACCTCCACGCTTGGGCAGCTCGGGCGGCGGATCGTGGTCATCGGCGGCGGCAACGTCGCCTACGACGTATCCCGCACCGTGATCCGGCAGGTGGGCTACGACGTGTCGCGTAGCGCCCTGCGCCAGGCCCAGGTCGGCGAGGTGCATCTCTGCTGCCTCGAAAGCGTGGACGAGATGCCGGCCGACGACGTCGAGATCCTCGAAGGGCATGAGGAAGGCGTGCAACTGCACCCGTCGCTGGGCCCGGTGGAGATCCTGCGCAATGATGCGGGAGCCGTCCGCGGTGTCCGCTTCAAGAAGTGCCTCCGCGTGTTCGACGCCAATCGCCGGTTCGCGCCGCAATTCGACGAGAACGACATCACCACCATCGAAGCCGACACGGTCATCTGGTCGGTCGGGCAGCGGCCGGACCTCTCCTTCATCACCCCCGGCGGCGACATCGCCCTGACCGACCGCGGCATGATCCAGTGTGAGCAGGAGACGCTGCGGACCAGCGCACCGGACGTGTTCGTGGCCGGGGATATCGCCTACGGGCCGCGCCTGCTGATCGACGCCGTGGCCAGCGGAAAGAAGTGCGCCCGGGCGGTGCACGCTCACCTGACCGGCACGCCGCTGAGTGAGACGTACGAGTTCGTTCAGCTCAACATCCCCGGCTACGCGCGAGAGCGCGACTACGAGAAGCTGCCGCGCACGGCGGTGTCCACCACCGGCGCCGAGGAGCGGCGGCGCAGCCAGACCATCAACGTGGAGTTGGGTTTCCGGCCGGATGAGGCGGTCATGGAAGCGTGCCGCTGCTTCGACTGCGGCGTAAATACCATCTTCGACTCCGACAAGTGCATTCTCTGCGGCGGCTGCGCGGATGTCTGTCCGGAGCTGTGCCTGAAGCTGGTGTCCTGCGACCGGCTGACCGGCGATCCGCAGCTCGCGGGGCTGCTGCAGGCCCGCTACGGAGAAGTTGATCCGGGCACGGTCTCCGCCATCGTCAAGGACGAGGAGAAGTGCATCCGCTGCGCCCTGTGCGCCCAGCGCTGCCCGGTCGGCGCGATCACGATGGAAAGGTTTCAGTTCACCGGGCAATGGAACGGTACCGGCGGCGCCTGCCGCTGACCGGACGAAGTGCAATCCTGAGGAAGAGGAATCATGAGCGATCTGATTCATGACAGCGAACGGTTCAAACCTCCCAGGTCACGACGCGACGTGCTCGGGCTGGCGGCGTTATGGTCGGCCGTGGGGTCGTTCGTGATGGCCATGCTGGGTGCGATGCGACTGCCCATGCCGTCGGTGTTCCCTGAGTCCAACTCGCAGGTCAAGCTGGGCAAGCCGGAGCAGTTCCTGGCCGGGAGCAACACCTACTTTGCTCCGCACCGGCTGTGGCTCTTCCGGGATGATCGCGGCTTCCATGCCATCTCGTCGGTGTGCACGCACCTGGGCTGCGTCGCTGAGCGCACCCAGGAGGGCGGATTCCGCTGCCCGTGCCACGGTTCCCTGTTCGACCAGGTGGGCAAGGTGCAGGGTGGACCGGCCCCCAAGGGCCTGGTGTGGGTCGAGCTGACCGTCTCGCCGGAAGGCTGGCTGGTGGCCGACACGCTCAAGGAAGTGCCGACCGGCACGGTGCTCAAGGCCTGAGTGCGGAGAACCGCGATGAAGCAGCACGAACAGACTCCCGTGAAGGAACGCCCCGAGCCCGACGAGATCCGGGGCATCGGCGATCCCGGTGCATTGCGCGATTTCAGGCGGAATCTGCTGCGAGCGCCGCGGACCTTCGGCCGGTCGCTGATCCGCCACGGCAAGCCCACCTCCGACCGCACCAAGTCGCAGGCGGTGTTCTCCAACTTCTTCCTTCACATTCTCCCTGTCCGCACCCACCTGCATTCGCTCAAGGCCCGGACCACCATGGGGCTCGGCGTGGCCACCTTCGTGCTGTTCGGGCTGCTGTGCATCACCGGCGCGTTGCTGATGGTCTACTACAAGCCCTCGGTGGACCAGGCCTACGGCTCCATGCTGGACATCATTCACGTGGTGCCGACCGGACGGCTGATCCGTAACGTGCATCGCTGGGCCGCGCATGGCATGGTCGCCTGCGTCATCCTGCACATGACCCGGGCTTTCTATACCGCCGCCTACAAGCGCCCCCGGGAGTACAACTGGGTGATCGGCATGGGCTTGTTCGTGATGACCCTGGGACTGAGCTTCACGGGCTACCTGCTGCCGTGGGACCAGCTCGCCTACTGGGCGGTGACCATCGGGGCCAACATCGCCCAGTCGCCGCGGGAGATCACCGACGCCCTGGGGATCACCTCCGTCTTCGACGTGGGCGGCTTCCAGAAGAAGCTGCTGCTGGGCGCCCACAACGTGGGCCAGGAAGCGCTCATCCGTTTCTACGTGCTCCACGTCATGATCCTGCCGGTCATGACCGCCATCCTCATCGCCGTGCATTTCTGGCGCATCCGCAAGGACGGTGGCCTGGTTCGCCCCTCGTCCGCGGACTTGCCCTCCACGGAAAGCGTCACCGTCGAAATCCCCGAGCCGATCAAGACCTACGGGCTCATGGGCCTCATGAAGGGGCGGACGCCGGCCGTCAATCTCGAACTCACCAACACGGTCACCACCTGGCCCAATGTGATCTACGTCATCGGCGCGGTCTCCATGGCCACCACGCTGATCATGCTGGTGCTGGGATTGCTGTTTGACGCCCCGCTCTCGGAGATGGCCAACCCCGCGGTGCCGGAGAACCCCGCCAAGGCGCCGTGGTACTTTCTGGGCCTGCAGGAGCTGGTCTCCTACTCGGCATTTATGGGCGGCGTGGGCATTCCCATGATCGTACTGCTGGGGTTGGGCCTGGTGCCCTACCTCGATCGCGAGAAGGAAGACGACGGGATCTGGTTCAGCGGGCGGCAGGGCCGGCGGGTCATGATGTGGAGCGCCCTGTTCGCCATCGTCGTGGTCGTGGGCATGCTGTGCTTCACGGTTCGCTTCGGCTGGCTGCGCAACTGGCACGCCACCGCCGAGCTGCCGCAGATCGTCATCACCCTGGTCAATCCCGGCACCGTTTTCGTGTTCCTCTTCGCCCTGTGGTCGATTCTCACCGTCCGGCGAACCAGCTCGACGCGCATGGGCGCGGTCGCCCTGTTCACCTGCTTTCTGTTCGCCTTTTCGATCCTGACCTACTTCGCGACCGTACACCGCGGACCGAACTGGGACTTCTACTGGCTGCCGAGCCAATGGCCGGCCCACTGAGGAGCAGGCAGACACCATGGATGCACGCCAAGTCAGAGTCATGAAGGTGGTGCTGCTGACCAGCTCGCTCGCATCGCTGGGCGTGCTGGCGGCGGCCGCCTACCGTGAGAATTTCAAGAGCCCGTATCGCACCCACCAGCAGGCCTACAAGGAGCTGCTGGCCCGCACGGCCAGGGATGAGATGGCCGCCCACGCCGCGGCGGCGCTGGCGGTCGGGCCCAAGCAGCTCTACCTGCCCGAACTGGCCGCCGTGGACCGCTGCACGTCCTGCCATCTGGGCGTCGAGAACCCCGCCGCGGTCGACGCCGCGCAACCGCTTCGCCGACATCCGGGCGAGATCCTCGCCCAGCATCCGCCGGACAAATTCGGATGCGTGGTCTGCCACCAGGGTCAAGGCCGGGCGATTTCCCAGGAACAGGCCCACGGCTGGACCAAGGACGGCAAGCCCGTGCCGCACGTCGATACCCCGCTGCTGCGGAAAACCGCCGTGTACACGAACTGCGGGCGCTGCCACATGGAGCTGGATCTCTACGGGGGCGAAAGCGATCTCTACGCCGGCGGCTCGGGAGAGACGCACCTGCTGCCGGGACACGTCTCCATCCCCAGCGGTTCGCTCAGGGAGACCCTGCCCGGCGCCGACACGCTCGCCGAGGGCAAGCGGCTGGTCACCGACCTGGGCTGCCTGGGCTGCCACAAGTATCGCGGCCGGGGCGGCGTGCTCGGCCCCGACCTCACCTATGTCGGCGACAAGACCCGACACGATTTTGACTTCACCCACGTCAAGGGCGAGCGCACCGTCGAACAATGGCTGTACGAACACTTCATGATTCCCTCCGAGGTGTCGCCGGGGACCAGCATGCCGGAAATGGGCCTGAGCCCGCAGGAAGGACGGGCCCTGGCGCTGTACATGATGAGCATGCACCGGAAAGAGGCTCCGGCCAGCCACACGCCCCGCCCGCGCAGCGTGACCGCGTCGTACAGCGAACCGGTGCGCGGGGAAACGCTGTACCGGATGTTCTGCTCCGCCTGCCACGGGCCGGATGGGTATGGGACCACCATGCGCGGCGGGCTCTGGCCGAAGAACGCCGACCCCTGGGGGCGGAACTGGGATGATCACCGCGTGGTCACCGAGGTGCGCGACCAGGTCGAGGTGCTGGTGCCCTCGCTCAATCATGCCGACACGCTGGCGACCATGAGCGACGACTTCCTGCGGCAGATCATCACCGTCGGCCGCCCCGGCACCAAGATGCCGGCCTGGGGCAGCGAAGGCGGCTTGACCTCCGACGAGATTACCCTGCTGGTGGAATACCTGCGCGGCTGGCAGCGGCCCATGCCCGGGCTGGTGGATGTCTCCGCGGCCCGCGGCAACCCCCGCATCGGGGCGGCGCTGTACCGGGCCAACTGTGCCGCCTGTCACGGCACCAGCGGCGAAGGCGGCATCGGCGCTTCGCTGAACTCGCCGACCTTCCTGGCCATTGCCTCCGACGCCTTCCTCCGCGACACCATCGTCAACGGCCGGCCCAACACGGCCATGCCCGCCTGGCGCGAGTTCAACGTCCAGGAGCTCTCTGACCTGCTCGCCTGGCTGCGCCAGTGGCAGCCGACCCGGGCCGAGACCGACAAGGTGCTGGCGCTGTGCGCAGGCCCCGAGACCGCGGCCGTGTCCGCCCGCGTCGGCGGCATTCTCTACAACGCCAACTGCGTCATGTGTCATGGCCAGGACGGTGGAGGCGATCTCGGGCCCACGCTCAACACCCAGGCGTTCCTGACCGTCGTGCCGGATCGCTACCTCATCGAGACGCTGGTCCAGGGCCGGCCGGGGACGGGCATGCCGAGCTGGCACCATTTCTCGAATGAAGACGTAGCTTCCATCGTACGGCACATGCGGACCTGGCAGACCGAACCCGCCAAAGACGCGGAGTGGCATCAGCAAGAGGTCGCGCGCGGCGACTGGGACACCGGGGCCACCCTGTTCGCCGGGATGTGCGCCTCCTGCCACGGCCCGCAGGGCGAAGGTTCGATCGGCCCCCAGCTCAACAACCCGGTCTTTCTGCGCACCGCCAGCGACGTCATGCTTCGCGAGTGGATCGCCTACGGCAAGGAAGGCACGCCCATGCTCGGCTTCCGGCGCAGCGGCCAGGGCATCACCGAGCTCACCGACCGGCAGATCGAGGATCTGGTCACCTACCTCCGCCGACTGCAGCGCATGGGCGAGACTGAACTGCCGCGGGTGAGCAAGTCGCCGCACGGGAGGCCGGAGCGCGGTGAGGTGCTCTATGCCGGGAGCTGCGCGGCCTGCCACGGCGATCAGGGCGAGGGAGCCAGCGGCCCGGCGTTGGCCAACCCCAACTTCCTGAAGTTCGCCTCGGACGGCTTCCTGATGGCGACCATGGCCATGGGCCGCACGGGCACCGAGATGCGCCCGGTCAAGCGCGGCCCGCAATCCATCCTCGACCTGAGCAGTGACGAAATCAACGACATCGTCGCCTACCTGCGCTCGCTGGAGAACCAGCCGCCCGCGGCGACCGCGGGCACCACCCCGATTCCTCATCGCTTCGTGGTGCCCTGGGATCTGGCCCGCGGCCGCGATCTCTACACCTCGAACTGCGCCGGCTGTCACGGCGACAACGGCAAGGGCTCCTGGGCTCCCGAGCTCAACAACGAGGGATTCCTGGGCGCTGTGACCGACGGCGCACTGCAGGCCACCATCGTCCTGGGACGCAAGGGAACGGCGATGAGACCCTTCGGTATCGGCGGCCAGGGCCTTTCCGACCTCAGCCCGCAGGATATCGACGACATCGTCGCGTACATCAGGCATTGGTCCAAGCTGACGCCTCCGCCGCTTACCGTCCCCGCCGAACGATCCCTGACCATGAAGGAGACTCAACCATGAGTGATACAAACACGCCCAATCCCGCCGCCCCCGTCGATGCCCACCCCTGCACGGTCCACCGGCAGGTCAAGCACTCCGCCGATTTCGACCGGCGTGAGTTCATGAAGATGGCCACCTCGGCCGGCGTGGCCTGCGCGGCCACCGCGCTGATGCCCCAGGAATTCATGGAAGCCCATGCGGCGATCGACGCCGGCCCGGCCGGTGAAGGCGTCAAGCTGCTGCAGGCGGCCTGCCCCTACTGCGGCGTGGGCTGCGGCACGCTCATCAAGTGCGAGAACGGGAAGGTGGTCGGCATGGTGCCGGACAAGAAGCACCCCACCAACCGCGGGATCCAGTGCATCAAGGGGCTCAACGCCCACGAGCCCATCTATCGCGACCGGCTCACCAGGGTGCTTGTTCGCCGGGACATGAGCGATCCGCTCCGCGGGCATCTCTCTGAAACCAAGGGCCGCTTCGACGACGAGGTCTTTCGCGAAGCCACCTATGAAGAGGCTGAGGAACTGGTCGCCGACCGGATCGCCGAGATCATCAAGCAGAAGGGCCCCAACGCCGTCGGCCTGAACGGCTCCGGCCAGCTCACCATGGAGGCCCAGTGGATCGAGAACGTCCTCATGAAGGGCGTTATTGCCAGCAACTCGATCGAGGCCAACGCGCGGATGTGCATGACCTCCGCCGCGACGGGCTACTTCTACTCGTACGGCTCGGACGCCCCCCCCACCAGTTATGAGGACATCGAGGAAGCCGATTTCATCACCTTCTGGGGGCACAACGCCCGCGAGGCCCATCCCATCCTGTTCTGGCGCGTGGCCGATCACAAGCGCAAGCATGACATCCCCACCAGCGTCGCCGACCCCCGCCGCACCGGCACCGTGGTCGGACTGGAGGACATCAATCCGCGCAACAGCTACCACCTGCCCACGCTCAACGGCGACATCAGCTACCTCAACGCCATCGCCCATGTGCTCATGACCAGGTATCCGCAGGCCTGCATGCCGGAGGAGTGGCTCGAAAAGCATTGTGCCGGTTTCCAGGAGTATAAGGAGGGTGTGCTCACCCGCTACTCTCCGGAGCAGGTCGTCGAGCGGCTGGCCCTGCTCGACCAGGGGCGCGTCACCGTCGAAACCATCGAGAAGATCGCCCAGGCCTGGGCCGAGGCGTCCATCAAGGGCCGCGAGCGCGGGCGCGGCGGCGTGCTCACCTTCTGGGGCATCGGCTACAACCAGATGCTTCACGGCCAGCACAACACCATCAGCATCATCAACCTGCACCTGCTCAGCGGCAACATCGGCCGGCCGGGCTGCGGCAGCCATTCCCAGACCGGCCAGCCCAACGCCATGAGCGAGCGGCTCATGGGCGGTCTGACCGGGCGGCTGCCCTTCAACCAGCCGCTGAGCAACGACCAGTGGCGCGACCACATCGCCGACCACTGGCGAATTCCCCGGGAGCGGCTGCAACAGACCTCCGTGCTTCCCAACCCCGGGATGGTGGTTGGCATGATGGAGCGGGCCCTCAAGGGCGGGCTCGACGCCATGTTCTGGATGTACACCACCCACGTGCACATGCCCGACCTCGACACCCTGGTCCGACCGGCGCTGACCAAGATGTTCGTGGTCGTGCAGGAGATCTACCGCCACGCGCCCAACAACCTCTACGCCGACGTGATCTTCCCCGCCGCGACCTGGGGCGAGTGGACCGGCGGAACCTATATCCAGTCGGAGCGGCGCGTGTACGTCTGCGACGGCACCGTAAACCCGCCGGAGAACTGCCGGCCGGACATGGACATGGCCATTGACAAGGGCATCGCCATGGCCGAGCGGCTCGGCCTGGATGGCCACAAGATCTTCCCCTACGTCAAGAAGATCAAGATGGGCAACGGCCTGATGGCCTACGACCCGCAGGACATCTTTCGGGACATCATCGCCGCCAGCAAGGGTTCCGACGCTGACTTATCCGGCATGCTGGAGGTCGAGAAGCAGGATGGGATCGCTCCGTACGACCAGTTGCGCGCGCTGCGCGGCATCCAGTGGCCGGCCCCGTCGTACGACATCGCCAAAGCCGGTGGCACGCCGCGCCGCTACCTCGGGCAGGAAGGCTGGGCGGGCCGACCTTACGGCGACTTCCGCCATCCCGACGGCAAGGCCAAGTTCAAGCTCTGCGAGCAGGATTACACCAGGATCCGGGAGATCACCGACAAGCTGATGGAGTACGGCGACAAGAACAAGCCCGGCCAGGGCCCGTTCTTCATCGACGATGTGTTCGACAGCGGACCCAACCAGGGGCTGCCGAAGATCCTGGTCGCCGCCCGTGATGCCGGTCTGCCGCCCGAGCTGCCGCACATGGACGCCTACAAGGACGCGGCGCTGACCCTCGATGATCATAAGAGCCAGAACCTCTATCCGTTCTGGCTGGGGCTGGGCGTGGTTTACGAGCACTTCCATTCCGCCAAGACCATCCGCGGCGCGACCACCAGCAAGCTGGTGCCCGAGCAGTACGTGGAGCTGAACGCTGACGACGCCCGGCGGTTCGGCCTCAAGGACGGCGCGAAGGTCCGACTGGTCACCCGCCGCGGCTCCTACGAGGCCCGCGTGTCGGTCGGGCAGAACAGCATGATCCGGCCCGCCCGAACCGAGGTGCCGCCGGGATATCTGTTCAGCCCCTGGAACCTGTCCGTGGCCGACAGCGCCGATCCCAGGAAAAACCGGTGGCTGGTCAACTCGACCAGCCACCGGGCCTGGGATCCCATCAGCGGCCAGGTGGATTACAAGAAGTCCGCGGCGCGGATTGAACGGATCGGATAATGTCCATCAACCGGCGTGAATTCGTGAAGCAGACCGCCGCGGTGGCGCTGACCATCGGCGGCGCGGCCTATGTGGGCAGGCCGGGCAGGACCGATACTGCCGGAGAGTCCGCGCCGCTGCGCCCCCCGGGGGCATTGTCCGAAGACCAGTTCATCGCCACCTGCATCCGCTGCATGCGCTGCGTGGACACCTGCCCGAACCAGGCACTGGTCTCCCTGCCGCAGGGTTCGCCCGGCGGGAGCGGCGGCACGCCCACGCTGCACATGCGCCGGGCCGCCTGCATGCTGTGCATGTCCGACCCCGGCGAATACCTGCGCTGCACGGAGGTCTGCCCCAGCGGCGCGCTGCAACTGGTTCGCAAGGAACAGAACGAGGTGCTGCAGGGCGTGCACATCGGCATTGCCGAGATCGATCTGGAACTCTGCTACTCCTACAACAATTGGAGCTGCGGGGCCTGCTACCGGGCCTGCCCCTTCCCCGGGCAGGCCATGACCATCGGCAACTGGGAGCGGCCCGTGGTGCATCCCGACGCGTGCGTCGGCTGCGGGCTGTGTGAGCGCGTCTGCATCCGCTATCCCCATGCCATCCGCGTGAAGGGCAAGGAGGCGCAGGCATGATCTCCCGGCGCGAATCCCTGCGAACGGCGGCCCTGGCCGTCGGGGCGGCACTCGCCGGCACCGCCGCACATCTCCTGCAGCGCCTGCGGCTGACCGGTTATCCGGCCACGCATCGACCCTACGAGACGCTTCCGGGCCTGCTCCGCCCTCCCGGGGCGCTGCCCGAGCCGGGATTCCTGGCCGCCTGCATTCGCTGCTACCGCTGCCAGGACGCCTGCGAGCCCGGTGCCATCCAGTTCTACACGGAAATGGACGGCGAGCTCAGCCACACGCCCTATGTCGATCCCGCCAAAGCCGGCTGCACCCTGTGCAACGCCTGCGGGCCGTCCTGTCCCACCGGCGCGCTCATTGCGTTCGACGAGCGCGAGCAGGTGGACATGGGTTCCGTCGAGCTGGTCGAGGAACTGTGTCTGTCCTACAAGGCCAAGCGGCTTCGTTACGAGCAGGATCTGCTTGTGCAACTGGGGCAATCGCCCACCGAATCGGAGGCGGAAGCCGAACGCCGCGGGCCCTGCGGCGAGTGCTACATGTTTTGTCCGCTGCGCAATCGGGCCATCAAGCTCGAACCCGGCGCTTTCCTGGCTCCGCTGGTGTTTCCCGATCACTGCGTCGGCTGCGGCATGTGCGAGCACATCTGCCGCACCATCGTGCGCGGTGAACCGGCCATCCGCGTGGTCCGGACGCGAAAGCCGCGCTGGGCGGAGGTGACCTCATGATCCTGCAAATCACCCGGCGTCTGGTGCAGATGTCCGTCCTGCTGCTGGTCGTCGGCATCGCCTATCTGAGTCTGTATGCCCACTACCGCGCCGCCCGCGTCATCGAGGATCCGGTCCTGATGAAGGGCCTGCGCAGCGAAGGCGTCACCCAGACCATCCACGAGTATGCCTCGCGGCTTGAGGATCCGCAGCCGCTGCTGGACGGCAACAAGGGCACGCTGTGGTCCATGCGGTTCATGGGCTACAGCATCTCCGACCCGCTGGCCGCGGTGGAGATGTTCGCCGCCAGCAGGCACATCCACCTGCCGCTGCTGGCGTCGATCCTGCTGCCCGTGCTGCTGACCCTGGTGCTGGGCCGCGTGTTCTGCAGTTGGATCTGCCCCGGGTACCTGCTTTTCGAGGTGACCGGTAAGCTGCGCCGGCTGCTGCGGCTGGCCGAAATCACCCCGGGCGACGTACGTTTCTCCCACGCGAACAAGTATGTTTTCCTGGGTGTCGGCACCCTCCTCGCGGCCATCTTTTCGACTCCGCTCTTCGCGCTCATCTACCCGCCCGCGGTGATCAGCCGGGCCATTCATGCCTGGATCTTCGGCACCACCCTGACCGGCATGCTGGTTCTGCTGGGCCTGATCGTCGCCTTCGAGCTGTTCGTCTCCCCACGCTGGTGGTGCCGAACCATGTGCCCCGGCGGCGCGCTGTACGCGCTGCTCGGCTGGTTACGGCCGGTGCGCGTCCGACTCCGGACCGAGCGCTGTACCGGCTGCAGGGAATGCATCCCGGTATGCGAGGCGGGCATCAATCCCATCACCCAGTCGGCGTCCATCGAGTGCGACAATTGCGGTGTCTGCCTTCGCCACTGCGGGCACGGGGCGCTGTATTTCACCATCGGACTGCCCGGACGGTCGAGGTCCCGCCGCCAACCGCTGCCGGCACCCGCGACGACCACCCTGTCACTGGTGATCATGATGCTCGTCCCGCTCCTGGTCGCATCCAGGGCCGACGGACACCATATCCTGGGTCTGCCGCATTACTCCTACAAGGAGAACTACCCCCAGCGGCCGACGCTCGAATACCCCGCCACGTCCGGCCCTTACGACATCCTGTTGACCTCCTACCCGGGTGTGCCGGTGCCCGGCGAGACGACCACCCTGGCGTTCTACATCAAGAGCCGCCAGTCCGGTCAGGTTTATCCCGATCCCGTTTCGCTCCGACTGCTTCGCACCCATACCTTCGGCGACAGCACGACCATTCTGCCGGCTACGCGTATCGCACCGATGGACAACCAGCACAAGTACTGGGTCGACTTTCCCGATGAGGGCGAATACGTCGTCGAGCTGTCGGTGCTCATCGAGGGGCAGACCGAGGTCATCCCCTTCCGCATGACCGCCGGCGAGCCCACCGCCGCCACGTCGTGGGTGATCCTGGGTGCATCCGGCGGTCTGTTCACCTTCGTGGTGGCTCGTGCGGTGCAGATCAAGCGCCGGCGCCGTGCCGCGGCAATGATGGGAGCGACGGCATGAAACGCTGGACCTTGTATATCCCCTACGCGCTGTTGATCGTGACCATCGCGATCGTGGTGCTCGCCAACCTCCCCTCCCGGCAGGCGCCCCGCTCCGATCTGCCCTCCGGCCGCGACGCTGCCGGGCGTCTGGTCGACGTCGTCTGCAAGATGGAAGTCAACGTCAACTGGGGCCTCCATGCCGACTACGAAGGGCACACGTATCACTTCTGCAACAAGCGATGCCGCGAGCGCTTCGAGCAGAACCCCGGCCGATTCCTGGCCCGGCGCTGCACGGTGTGCGAGGGCATGCTCTCGGGCACTACCGCCTATCCGGCCACCTATCTTGGGCAGACCTACGAGCTGTGCAGCGAGGAACATCGCCACGCATTCAAGCAGGATCCTGCCGCCTACTTCATGCACCAGATGTGGGGCATTCCTTCCTGGCTGTATTACACCTGCATCGCCCTGGTGCTCATCGTGAGTTTCGGTGTGTTCGACTGGCTGAGCCGGCCGGGACCAGCCGGA
>CAYVVX010000027.1:0-16494 GCA_964455315.1 uncultured Planctomycetales bacterium
AGCGCCAGTGGGGGTGGCGAGGGCTCGGAGCGGTTCAAACCAACCACCCTGCGCTATAGTGCTAGAACAGGACAAGACACCGTACCGTCACCATCCGTGCATGCGTGTCGAGCAGACCGCAGGCGCGTGCAGAATCGAGGACAACAGCCGTGTTAACCACACCAGCCGGGGAAAACATGCCGCAACAACGACCCGATGCCTACGAGGCGCTCCTCCAGCGGTGCCGAGAACTGGAACCCATCGTCACCGCCGTCGCCTACCCTTGCGAAGAGACCGCCCTGACCGGAGCGGTGCAGGCGGCGGAAGCCGGACTCATCCTGCCGATCCTTGTCGGGCCCCGGAAGCTGATCTCCGAGGTGGCCGGAAAGGCCGGTCTCAACATCGAGCCCTACGAGATCGAAGACGTACCGGAAAGCGTGGCCGCCGCGGCCAGGGCGGTCGAACTGGTGCGGGCCGGACGGGCCGAAGTACTGATGAAGGGCAGCCTGCACACCGACGAGCTGATGAGCGCGGTGGTCGCCTCGGCCACCGGTCTGCGCACCGGGCGGCGGATCAGTCACGCGTTTGTCATGTCCGTACCGACCTACCCCAAGCCGCTCATCATCACGGACGCGGCGATCAACATCGCACCCGGGCTCGAGGACAAGCGGGACATCTGCCAGAACGCGATCGACCTGGCCCACAGCCTCGGCCGCGAGAGGCCCAAGGTGGCCATCCTCTCCGCGGTGGAGACGATCACCGTGAAGATCCCCTCCACGATTGATGCGGCCGCGCTGTGTAAGATGGCCGACCGGGGACAGATCACCGGCGCGATCCTGGACGGCCCGCTGGCGATGGACAATGCGATCAGCCCTGAAGCGGCCAGGACCAAGGGCATCATCTCAGAAGTGGCCGGCGACGCGGATATCCTCGTCGCCCCCGACCTGGAAGCGGGCAACATCCTCGCCAAACAGCTTACCTTCCTGGCCAATGCCGACGCTGCCGGACTGGTGCTGGGCGCGCGGGTTCCGATCATCCTCACCAGTCGGGCCGACAGCGTGCGCGTGCACATGGCTTCATGCGGCGTGGCCGTGCTGGTGGCCCATGCCCGGCGCAGGGGGCAGATTAAGGGCAGCGCATCATGAGCCAGGGCATCATCGTTCTGAACGCCGGTTCATCGAGCCTGAAGTTCTCGCTCTACGGCGTGAGCGGCGACGCGTTGAACCTTATCGCGCGGGGACAGGTGGAGGGCCTGGGCACGTCGCCGCGCTTCAAGGCGAAGGACGCCGCGGGCGCGGTGCTGGTGGAAGCAGAGTTGGAATCCACGGGCGGTACCGTCGGCCACACGGAAGCGTTCGCGCATCTGGTCCAGTGGCTTCGCACCCGGTCCGGGGGGCAAACCACACAGGCGGCCGTGGGGCATCGGGTGGTCCACGGCGGGCTGGATTTCGTCAAGCCGACGCTGATCGATGCCGAAGTCCTGGCCCGTCTGGAGAAGCTGATCCCGCTGGTGCCGCTGCATCAACCACACAACCTCGCCGGCGTGAAAGCCGTCACTCAGTTACGGCCGGACCTGCCCCAGGTGGCGTGCTTCGACACGGCGTTTCATCAGGGTCGTCAGTCGGTCACCGAGCGATTCGGCCTGCCGGACGACCTGTTCCGGCGCGGCCTGAGGCGCTGGGGTTTCCACGGCTTGTCCTACGAATCCATCGCCGGGCAGTTCGGGAAGCTGGCTCCCGAGGTCGCGGGCGGCCGGGTGATCGTCGCTCATCTGGGCAGCGGGGCCAGTATGTGCGCGATGAAGAACGGCCGAAGCTTCGATACCACCATGAGCTTCTCCGCGCTCGACGGGCTGCCCATGGGCACCCGCTGCGGGAGCCTCGATCCCGGTGCGGTCCTGTTCCTGCAGCAGCACATGAGCCGGGAGGAACTCCAGGACCTCCTGTACAAGAAATCCGGCCTGCTGGGCATCTCCGGTATCAGCAACGATGTACGCGATCTCCTGGCCAGCGACAGCGCTCAGGCCGCTGAGGCGATCGACTATTTCGTCTATCGCATTGTTCGCGAGATCAGATCGCTCACCGCCGCGCTGGGCGGACTGGATGCCCTGGTTTTCACCGCCGGGATTGGTGAGAACTCCCCGGTCATTCGTCGGCGCATCTGCGAAGGCCTGGCCTGGCTGGGAATCGCGATTGAGCCCGACGCGAACCAGCAAGGCCGCGGCTGCCTGTCCCCCCCGGGGTCATCTCCGTCCGTCTGGGTGATCCCGACCGATGAAGAGGCGGTGATCGCCGCCCAGACCCTCGCCACCGTCAGGGCGTCGAGAGGGGCTGCCAGTGGTTGACCCGCAACTGTTTCGCCAGCAGGAGCGAACAGTCAGCCGCGCGAAGCCTGGAAGCCGCGCCTGGAGACGTTGATCGCGACATCCGCAGTGAAGGTCGAGCAGCACACAATGTGACGCAAGGCATCAGTGGCCGGAGACGAGATTGATCCGACAGAACGGACAACCTGAGCATTCGAGGGGGATCATGCCGATCCGCGCATGGGCCCTGGTAACCGGTTTGGCCGGTCAGCCCGGGGCGATCGTGCGGTTCGCGGTGGTCTTCGAACTGCTCCGTTGGCTGATCCTGGCTCCATTGGGCGCCGGGTTGCTGCGCTTGTCTCTGGAGCGCTGGGGGCGGTGCTCCGTCGGGAATTTTGAGATCGTCGCATTCCTCCTGTCCCCCACCGGGTTGGCCGGTCTCATCGGGGTCGGCATCGTCAACCTGGTCATCGTCTACCTTCAGATTGCCGGACTCATGCTGCTGCTGGCGGCTCGGCAGGCTCAATGGTGGTCCGTCTTCCCCATGCTCGGCAGATGCCTTCCCCGCCTGATCGGGCTGGGACTGAGACAGTTCGCCGTCCTGTTGGCGCTGCTGGTGCCGTTTGCGGCCGCTCTCGCCTTCGTGCCCACCGTGCTCTGGACGGGACGCGATCTGAACGGGCTGATCGTGCTGCGTCCGCCGGTGTTCTGGACCGGCGTGGCCGTGGCTGCGTTCCTGATGACAGTTTACGCGCTCATCGGCGGCTACCTGCTTCTTCGCTGGCTGCTGGCACTGCCCGTCATCCTGTTCGAGCCGGCCGTTCGCGGGGGCGAGGCGCTGCGGCTGAGCCGCCGGCGAACCAGCGGCAGAGTGGCGTCCATGCTCCGGCTCGTGACGGTCTGGTTGCTGACGATTGTGGTGCTGTCGGTCGTGATCATGGGAGGTCTGCGGCTTGGTTCGGCGTGGCTGCTCAACCGCGCAGACGGTTCCATGCCCGTCCTGCTTACGGTGACGGCGATCGTCCTGCTGCTGCACCTTCTCTCGACCGCCCTGCTGTCCATCATCGGCAGCGCCAGCTTTGCCGCGCTCCTGCTGGCGCTGTACCGCGAAACGCTCGGTCGGCCGCTGACTCAGCCGGAACTGCCCGGGACCGGGCGAGGCCCTCTCGTTCGAGTGCCCGCCCGATGGGCCATCGTGGGAGTCCCCACCGCCCTCATCGTGACGGTCGGGCTCCTGTGCCATGCCTTGCTGGCCAGGGTGCGAATGCACGAGCCGCTGGCCATCACGGCGCACCGGGCCGGCGCCGCCGTGGCCCCGGAGAACACCGTTGCGGCCATCCGCAAGGCCATCGGGGCCCGCGCCGACTGGGCCGAGATCGATGTTCAGCGCACCGCCGACGGTGCCGTCGTCGTCCTGCATGACAGCGACCTCGATCGCGTGGCCGGGCTGCGGCAGCGTGTGGCGGACAGCACCCTGGAACAGATCAAGGCCATCGACATCGGGAGCCGGGTTGGCACGGAGTTCCAGGGAGAAAAAATACCAACCCTGGATGAGATCATTGCCGCGGCCGGCGACCGGATTCGACTCAACATCGAGCTCAAGCCCAACGGGAAGTCGGACGTGGCGCCCCTGGTGCAGGCGGTGCTGGAGTCCATGCGGCAGGCCGGGATCACCGGTCGATCCCGGCTGTGCTCACAGTCGTATGACGGGATTCAACTGGCCCGGCAACTGGAGCCCGGGCTTGCCATCGGGTTCATCGCCGGTGGCAGGATCGGCGACCTGGCCGGCTTGAACGTCAACTTCCTGATGGTCTCCAGGCGACTGGCAACCCGGCAGCTCGCGGACAGCGCGCGCCTTCGCGGAATCGAGGTGCATGCCTGGACCATTAACGATCCGAACGCGCTCGCGCCCCTGCTCGATCGGGGTGTGGCCAACGTGATCACGGACGACCCGGCCGCCATGCGGCAACGCCTGGAGGAGATTCAGCAACTGAGTCCGGCCGAGCGGCTTCTGCTCCGGGCCAGGCACCTGCTGAGCGATTGATCGAGCCGGTATCCCGGTGCCGGGCGCCGGCTCCGGGGGCGACGAAAGCGGTCGCCGCGGCAGTTGTCCAGTGGGCGACTTGACGGCGTTCGGGCTATCGCGTCGCCTGTGTGGGCGAGAGCGCGGTACAGACCGGGCAGGCACGCCCGGACGCGCGAGATGGTACGAAGCATGAGGTTTCCGGCATGACGCAACGAATCGGCATCACTACCGGCGGCGGTGACTGCCCCGGGCTCAACGCGGTGATCCGCGCGGTCGCCAAGGCGGCGGCGAAGCGCGGATGGGAGACCATCGGTTTCTTCGGCGGGTACCAGGGCATGCTGGATCCACCCAAGTATCGCCTGTTGGACTACCAGGAAATGGGCGGCCTGCTCACCCGCGGCGGCACGATTCTCGGCACCGCCAACCGGGGCCTCTTCTCGGCGAAAGTCGGGCACGGCGAAAACAGGAGTCTGCCGCGGGAACTGATCGAAGGTGTCCGGTCCACCATGGTAAAAATGAACCTTCACGGACTGGTAAGCATCGGCGGCGACGGCTCGTTGTCCATTGCCCAGCAGCTCTTCGAGGGCGGTGTCCCGATCGTCGGCGTGCCGAAAACGATCGACAACGATCTCCGCGGAACCTTCCTCACGTTCGGATTCGACTCGGCGGTCGCCTGTGCCACGGACGCGCTGGACCGGCTGCATACCACCGCCGAAAGTCACGACCGGGTGATCGTTCTCGAGGTGATGGGCCGCTACGCGGGCTGGATCGCGATCTACGCCGGCATCGCGGGCGGTGCCGACGTCATCCTGATCCCGGAGATTCCCTTCACCTACGACAGCATATGCGCCAAGGTTCTGGGGCGCGAGCGGGACGGCAAACGCTTCACCATCATCATCGTCGCGGAGGGGGCGCGGGAAAGGGGTGCCGGATTCGTGACCTCCGCGGGTCAACAGGAAAACCGGGAAGCACGGCTCGGCGGCGTTGGAACGGTGGTGGCGGCCGAGGTCGAGAAGCGGACCGGAAAGGAGAGCCGCGCCTGCGTGCTCGGTCATCTGCAGCGCGGCGGCAGCCCGACCAACTTCGACCGGGCACTCTGCTCGATGTACGGTGCCAAGGCGGTCGACCTCATCGCTGACGGGGACTTCGGGCAGATGGTCGCATTCCAGGCGTCCGGCATTGGCGCCGTCAAGCTCAGCGAGGCCATCAGCGAACTGAAAACCGTGCCGCTCGACGGCGGACTGGCGCGCACGGCCCGCGCCCTGGGCATCTGTCTTGGAGACTGATTGTTGATCTGCATCGACAATATGCGCGAATTACCTTGCTTCGCGCGCTTGGAGGTGATATGCTGTGAAACCTTATCATCCCCCATAGCGATTGGCACCTCCGCCGGCCGACGATTGACGCGAAGGTCGGCCGCTGTCGTTGCGTAGATAGAATCGTATTGTGTTCTAAGCAGTGGTAGACACGCTTCCGGCTTGGAGGAAAAACATGATCCCCGTTTCTGAATTGTTGCTGACACTTTCCCTGATCCTACCGTCGGCCGCCACGACGCAGCCTTCCCAGGCGGAGGATGAACAGGCCATTCGCCAATCCGCGGCCAGGTACGTCGAGGCGTTCAACCGGGGCGATGTCGACGCGCTCGCCCGGCAGTACGCCGAGGACGCCGACTACGATGAGGGCGCTGGAACGATCATCCATGGCCGCGCCGAGATCCGCAAGGCGCTGGAGCAGAACTTCGCCGAAAACCCCGGCGTCAAGATGGCCATCGACATCGAGTCGATCCGCTTCACCAAGAGCCGGGGGATCGAGATCGGCGTGGTAACGCTCACGCCGAAGACAGGAGAACCGACCAAGGTTCCCTACCGCGCGATTCACACCAGGCAGTCCAACGGCCAGTGGCTGATGACCAGCGTCGGTCCGGACCTGGCGGCGGAGGGTGCGACGGGGGCCGGTCCGCTCGAAGATCTCGCCTGGCTGATCGGCGACTGGCGGGATACAGAAGAGAACCTGGACCTCGAAAGCTCCTGTACCTGGTCGATCAATCGCCGGTTCATTCTCCGCTCCTTCGTGGTGAAGGACGAGACCAGTCCCGAACTGAAGATCACCGAGGTGATCGGGTGGGATCCGGCCAATCAGGTCATTCGCTCCTGGGTGTTCGACACCGACGGCGGCTTTGGCCAGAGCACCTGGAGCAAGCGTGGCGATGAATGGATCATCCTGGCCAAGGGTACACTCGCCGATGGCGGACGCGGATCGGCCGTGAACATCATTCATCCCATTGATAAGGACAGCTTTTCGTGGTCCTCCACCAACCGCGACGTGGATGGTGAGATGCTGCCGAATGTCGACGACGTCAAGATGGTCCGGTCCCCCGCGTCACAGGCGTCGGCCCGCACGGAAGAAGGGAGGTAGCCATGAAACGCATGAAATCTCTGCTGGTTGTCGGGCTCGTGTGCCTGATGGTGACCGATGTGGAAGCACGGCGTGGCGGCGGCGGTGGCGGTCGTGGCGGTGGAGGACGCAGCGGGGGCGGCATGTCCCGATCCGCGGGGCGTTCGCCGTCCTTCAGCCGGTCTTCTTCGTCGTCGTCCCGCCCGCGCTCATCCAGTTCCTACGCTCGACCCACTCAGCGTCCCTCTTCGTCGTCCGGGCGTACCCCATCCTTCAGCGGGGCAACGCAACGACCCAGCAGCGGCGCGGGCCGGGGCAGTGTCTCGCAGCGCCCGACCAGTCCTGGCGGGAATCGGCCCGGCGGCGGAGCCGGGATCAACCGGCCGGGAGGCGGAGCGGGGAATCGTCCTTCGTCCGGCGACCTTGGAAACTTCCTCAACATGCCCTCCCAGGGCAGGCCAGGCGGTTCCGCAAGTAACCGACCGTCGCAACTGCCCGCCAATCGACCCGGGAGCGGCGGCCGCGCCGGTCTCGGCGGCGCGGGTGGTGTCGGCGGCGTCGGTCGTCCCGGCGGCGTCGGAGGCGTAGGCGGTGCCGGTCGCCCCGGAGGTGTCGGGGGCGTCGGCGGTGTCGGAGGCGTTGGGGGCGTTGGTCGCCCTGGCGGTGTCGGGGGCGTTGGCGGAGTCGGCGGAGTCGGCGGTGTCGGTCGCCCCGGAGGTGTTGGAGGCGTCGGCGGCGTCGGCAACCGTCCGTCGCAGCTTCCTGCCCGCGGGGATCGCAACAGTTGGAACAACTATCGCAACAACCGGGCCACGAACGTCCGAAACTTCACGCAGAACAATCACAACTACAACCGGATCTGTAATCGCCCCGGCGGATGGTGGGGTGGCGGATACGGGCATGGATTCGCGCACGGCTGGGCCGCCTCGAACGCGTGGCACGGCTGGGGCGGCTGCTGGGGCTGGCACGGCCACCCACCGGGCTACTGGTGGGGTGTGACCACATCGGTCATCGGCGTGAGCGCCTGGTGCGTCAGCCTGTTCGCGGATGATCCGGATCCCATCTACTACGACTACGGGGACACGGTTTACGTCGATAACAGCGTCGTTTACATGGAGGGAAAGGAGATCGCCTCCGAGGAGGAATACGCCTCCCAGGCCATCGCCTACGCCAGTGCCGAAGTCCCCCCGCCGCCCACCATAAGCGAGCCCGGCTCGGCAACGCCGGAGGAAGATGCGGCCATGCAGGAGTTCGCTGACAACTGGATGCCGCTGGGCGTGTTCGCCGTGGCCAGCGAGAAGGACGACAGCGAACCGTCGCACTACCTTCAACTGGCGGTCAGCAAGGATGGCCATATTGCCGGCACTTGCTACAACCTGATCAAGGAAGAGACGCTTCCCGTCACCGGCTCGGTGGACAAGGAATCGCAACGCGCCGCCTGGAAGCTGGCTGACAACGCGGACGTGGTCATGGAAACCGGCATCTTCAACCTGACCAAGGATACCGCGCCGGCGCTCCTCCATTTCGGCAAGGACAAGACCGAGAACCGGCTGCTGGTGCGCATGGAGAAACCGAAGGAGTCGTCATGATGGGCTCCATAGAGGACGGCACTCGATGAAGGTCGGCATCGTGGGGTGTGGCAACGTGGGCAGCACCGCCGCCTACGCGGTGGCGGTCCAGGGAAGTGCCAGCGAGATCGTTCTGATCGACCTGAACGAGAAGCTGGCCCGCGCCCATGCGGAGGACATCCTCCATGCCACACCCTTCGCCAAACCTGCGCGCGTGGTCGCGGGCGGCTATTCCCGCCTCACCGGCGCGGCCGTGGTCGTCCTGGCATGCGGGCTCGGTCAGAGGCCGGGCGAAACCCGCCTGCAGCTTCTTAAACGCAACCGCCAGGTGCTGGACGGCGTGGTGCCGCAGATCCTGGCTCATGCACCCGACGCGATTCTGCTGATCGCATCCAATCCGGTGGACGTGCTGACCCAGATGGTCACGGGCGTTTCCGGTCTGGCTCCGGGACGCGTGATCGGCAGCGGCACGATTCTCGACACCGCCCGCTTCCGGACTATGCTGGGCGATATCGTCGGGGTGGCCCCCCATTCGGTGCATGCCTATGTCCTCGGCGAGCACGGCGATTCCGAGGTGCTCGTATGGTCCAGCGCCAAGGTGGGAGGCGTGCCCTTGAGCGACTTTGCCGCCCAGGTCGGCCGGCCCCTGACCGAGGCGGTCGAGACCGCCGTTGATGACGGCGTCCGGCGGGCCGCCTACCGGATCATCGAGGGCAAGGGAGCGACCTGCTACGGCATCGGCGCAGGCATCTCGCGCATCGTCAGCGCCATCGGCACCGATGAGCGGGCCGTGCTGACGGTGTCCACCTGCCTGCAGGATGCGGGCGAGTTCGCGGGGGTCAGTTTCTCCCTGCCCAGGATCGTGGGGGCCGCCGGTGTGATCGCGAGCCTGCGGCCGGAGCTGTCCGAGCCGGAGCGGACGAAGTTGCGGCGGAGCGCGGAAATCCTCCGGCAGGCTGCCAGCGAATCTGAGTAGCGCGCGGGCCCGGTCGACCGCGATCCGGTCGAAGACCAGCCTTCGTGGTGGGTGCGAACTATTGGAAACACCAGCAAGGAGATCGTCATGGGTACACGTGGTGCGACGGCCGTTCAGGAGCCCGGCGCTCCGGATGTCAAGGCGACCCTGGCCGAGCAGTATGCCTGTGGTCCGGTCAGCCTGGCGGGGACCGAGAACGCGTTCTACGAACGGCATCTGGTGTTCGATCACGTGCGCGACCCGGCTTCGGCGGGCCCGCGCGAGCGATTCGAGGCGTTCGCCCGCTCGGTGCGTGACATCCTGTCTCAGTGCTGGGTGCACACGGAGAACTGCTACGACCGACTGAATCCCAAGCGCGCGTACTACCTCTCAATGGAGTTTCTGATCGGCCGCTCGCTGGCCAACAATGTCACCAACCTGCTGCTCGATCCCGTCGTGAAGCAGGTGATCCAGCAGAAGCAACTCGACTGGCTCGAACTCATCGAACAGGAGCCGGATGCGGGCCTGGGCAACGGAGGGCTCGGGCGCCTGGCCGCGTGTTTCCTGGATTCGATGGCGACCATGCAGTTACCGGCCATGGGTTACGGCCTGCGCTATGAGTACGGCATCTTCAAGCAGTCCATCAGGGACGGCTGGCAACTGGAGCAGCCGGATAACTGGCTCCGGCGCCCGGACCCGTGGGAAGTCGCGCGCCCGCGCGAAGTGGTTGAGATCAGGCTCAACTGTTCGTTCGAGCTGCGGGGCGGGGCGCTGCGCGCGGTTCCCGGCCGCCCGTCCAGCCTGCTCGGGATTCCCTTCGATCGCCCCGTGGTGGGCTATGGCGGCAAGACCATCAATACGCTGCGGCTCTGGGCCGCCGCCGCCCCCGACTACTTTGACTTTCAGCGGTTCAGCAGCGGTGATTTCGTCGGTGCCCTTACCGAGACCCTGACCGCCGAGTCCCTCACCCGGGTCCTCTATCCGGATGATTCCACCAGCATGGGGCAGGGCCTGCGCTTCGTCCAGCAGTACTTCCTCGTGGCCTGTTCTCTGGCCGATATCATCCGGCGGTTCCGCAGGAGCAATGCCGATTGGAGCGAGTTGCCGGAGAAGGTGGCCGCACAGCTCAACGACACCCACCCGGCGGTGGCGGTTCCCGAACTGATGCGGATCCTGCTCGACGATGCCGGGCTCGCATGGGACCAGGCGTGGGATCTCACCCAGCGGACGCTGGCATATACAAACCACACACTGCTTCCGGAGGCACTGGAGAAGTGGCCGCTCAGATGGTTCGAAATGATGCTGCCGCGTCACCTGGAGATCATCCTCGAGGCCAACCGCCGGCTGCTGGACACGGTTCGCGAGCGGCATCCCGGCGATGATGAGCGCGCCCGCCGCGTGAGCCTCGTCGAAGAGAGCCAGGATCGCAAGATCCGCATGGCCAACCTGGCCATCGTCGGCACACACAGCACCAACGGCGTGGCGGCCATCCACTCCGAACTGTTGCGCACACAAACGGTCCGCGAGCTGGCCGAACTGTTCCCCGAGCGATTCAACAACAAGACGAACGGGGTCACGCCGCGCCGGTGGCTGCTGCTGGCCAATCCCGAGCTGGCCGGGGTCATCACCGACGCGATCGGCGACGGATGGATCACTGATCTCGCCGAACTGGAAGGGCTCAGGCCCCATGCCGAGGACAAGGGCTTCCGGGACGCCTTTCGCCGGGCCAAGCGCGATGCGAAGGCGCGGTTCGCCGACTGGCTGCGGGCAACGTCGGGCCAGGAAGTCGATCCGGACATGGTTGTTGACTGCCAGGTGAAGCGGATTCACGAGTACAAGCGGCAACTGCTCAACGCGCTGCGCATCGTCGTCCTCTATAACCGGCTGCGCGAGAACCCGGGCCCGGACATCCCGCGGCGAACGTTTTTCTTCGCCGGTAAGGCGGCACCGGCGTATCATCTCGCGAAAGTCATCATCAAGTTCATCAACAACCTGGCTGAAACCATCGCCGGCGACGCCGCGGTGCGCGACAAGCTGAAGGTCGTGTTTCTGCCGGACTACTGCGTGAGCCTGGCCGAGCGATTGATCCCCGCCAGCGACGTCTCCAACCAGATCTCCACCGCGGGCTACGAGGCCAGCGGAACGAGCAACATGAAATTCATGATGAACGGAGCGCTCACGGTGGGAACCTGCGACGGTGCGAACATTGAGATGGCGGAACAGGCCGGCGAGGACAACATGTTCATGTTCGGGCTGACCGCCCGGCAGGTAGCCGAAAGCCGATCCTGGTACAACCCGTACTGGCATTACGAGAATGAGCCGGAAACAAAGGCGGCGCTGGACCTGATCCTCGCCGGACACTTCAGCTCCCATGAGCCGGAAGTCTCCGCGTTACTCCGCGATACGCTTCTGGATCGCGGGGACTACTACATGCACCTGGCCGATCTGACGTCCTACCTGGAGGCGAACCAGCGGGTCGACAAACTCTACGCCGACCCGGATGCCTGGGCCCGTAAAGCGATCCTGAACGTGGCCGCATCCGGCATGTTCTCCAGCGACCGCACCATTGCCGAGTACGCGCGCGACATCTGGAACGTGAAACCGTGCCCGGTGTCGTGAACAATGATGGGGGAAAGGCGGCGGCCGCTTCGCGAAGCGTCGATGCCCGTCTTCCCGATGTGAAGTCGCCGCACCTGTGCCACCGGCCGGCCGGAGCCGTGGCTCTCCGCTGACACCCGATCGGAGTTAAACCATGGGATCGAACAGGAACCTCGCTCAGATGGAGAAGACCAGGCGAGCGGACACCGCTGCGGAGCGTTACCGCGCGGAGACCGGTCCGGTTCAAGCGGGCCGCAGCGCGCCTCTCGGCGCCACCGTGGCCAGCGGCGGCGTCAATTTCAGCGTCTTCTCACGAAGCGCGACAGGCATGGAACTGCTCCTGTTTGACGGAGCCGATGACGCACGGCCTGCGCGCGTCGTCCGCATGGATCCTGTGACCAACCACACTTACCACTACTGGCACGCGTTCGTGCCCGGCATCCAGCAGGGGCAGATCTACGGTTATCGAGTCGAGGGACCGTTCGATCCGGCCGCCGGCATGTGGTTCGACCCGGCCAGGATTCTTCTGGATCCGTATGGCCGCGGCGTCGTGGTGCCGGGTGGCTACAGCCGCGATACCACGCGCGCGGAAGGCGACAACAGCGCGACGGCGATGAAGAGCGTTGTGGTCAATCCGGATGTGTACGACTGGGAAGGTGACGCGCCGCTGAGACGTCCGTCCACGCGGACCGTCATCTACGAACTGCACGTCGGCGGCTTCACCCGTCACCCCAACTCCGGTGTCCCGGAGAAGGAACGCGGAACATTTGCGGGCCTGATCCGGAAGATTCCGTATCTCCAGGAACTGGGTATCACCGCGGTCGAGCTCCTGCCCGTCTTCCAGTTCGATGCTCAGGATGCACCGGCGGGCCTGCTCAATTACTGGGGCTATCAGCCGGTCTCCTTCTTTTCCCCGCACCAGGCGTACAGCTCGCGCCAGGATCCGCTCGGTGCGGTCGATGAATTCCGCGACATGGTCAAGGCGCTGCATCGAGCGGGCATCGAGGTCATCCTCGACGTCGTGTTCAATCACACCGCGGAAGGGGATCACGCCGGACCGACGTTCAGCTTCCGTGGACTGGACAACAGCGCCTACTACATCCTCGACCAGGACCGCTCGCGCTACGCGAACTACAGCGGTTGCGGCAACACGCTGAACGCCAATCACCCGATCGTCCGCCGTATGATTGTGGACAGCCTTCGGTACTGGGTCGAACAGATGCACGTGGACGGCTTCCGCTTTGACCTGGCGTCCATTCTCGCCCGGGATAATTCGGGCCAGGTGATGTCAGATCCGCCGGTGCTGTGGGACATCGAGTCGGATCCGGTCCTGGCCGGCACCAAGCTGATCGCCGAGGCATGGGACGCCGCGGGCCTGTTCCAGGTGGGCAGCTTCATCGGCGACAGTTGGAAAGAGTGGAACGGCCGGTTCCGGGATGACGTTCGAAGCTTCTTCCGCGGGGACATCGGCTCCGTGCCGCGCCTGGCCGACCGGATGCTGGGCAGCCCTGAAATCTACGGCCACGAGAATCGCGAGGCGGAGCAGAGCGTGAACTTCGTCACCTGCCATGACGGTTTCACTCTCAATGACCTGGTGTCCTACAACCACAAGCACAACGAGGCGAACGGCGAGGACAATCGGGACGGCGGTGACGACAACCGGAGCTGGAACTGCGGTATCGAGGGCCCGACCAGCAATCCCGCGGTGGAGGCCCTCCGCAACCGACAGGCCAGGAATCTTCTGACCACCACCATGCTGTCGTTGGGGGTACCCATGATTCTGATGGGCGATGAAGTACGTCGCACCCAGCACGGCAACAACAATGCCTACTGCCACGACGACGAGACCACCTGGTTCGACTGGTCGCTGCTCGACGCCCACGCGGACCTGCACCGATTCGTGCAGCTCCTGATCGCCCGCCGGCTGTGCCGGGATCAGGAGCATGAGCAGCAGCGAACGAGTCTCAACCAGTTGCTGCAGCAGGCCAAGTGCAGTTGGCATGGTGTGAAGCTCGGCCGGCCGGACTGGAGCGATTCCTCGCACAGCCTGGCCTTATCTGCCGAAATCCAGAAGGAAGGACTGCTCCTCCACCTCATCCTGAACGCGTACTGGGAGCCGCTGGAGTTTGAACTGCCTCCCCTCGAGCAGTCAGGTGGCCGTCCCTGGCGGCGGTGGATAGACACCGCGCTCGATTCACCGCATGATATCGTCGAGTGGCGCATGTCGCCGTTCGTGACCGATTCAACTTACCGGGCCGAGGCGCGCTCCGTGGTCGTGCTCTTTACCAGTACCAGGTGATCGTGACCAGTCAAGGCGTCTCGACACGCTTGTCCGGAGGTCTCCGTTGATGAGCCGGCTCAGTCTTGTTTTTCTTTTCTGGGTGGTCTGTGCTGTTCCGGCCATGGCCGAGGAAAGTGCGGATCGCCCCGCCGCACTGAAACCCGCGAACACGAAATCGGGCTACCTCGCCCTGATCCTGATCAACGAAACCCCCTTTCCGGGCGAGCACAAATGGATCAGCGAGCAGGACACCCGCGGGGCCATGCTGGCGATTCTCTGGGTACTGCACGCGCGCATCGAACACATCCCGGACGGCTACAGCCAGGAACAGATCGCGACCGTCCGCACGAAGGATATCATCGACGTGATGACCGCCGGCGGCGAGAAGGGTCAGTGCGACGGCTTCTACCGCGATGCCAACGGCCGGTTTGTCGCGGTCAAGCGGGTGCATGAGCGCGTGGACAACCTGCTGCGCATCTCCGCCAAGGGCAAGCCGGGGCGTTTCGCACGGTTGATCAATTACGCCCAGGGCCTGGCGGACGCCTATTTCGAGGACGGTGTTCAGGGCGCCGACCGCTACGCCGGTATCGAGCGGGTCGGCGGTACCCCGGTGACCGGCAGAGCCTATTCGTGGATGACGGACAAGGACTGCTACCACCCCGGCGGCAACTTCGTGAGAATCCCCGACAGCGAAAATGGCATACTCGGTGGCAACCGCTATTTCACGCTCAGGAAAATCAAATGAACAGCCAGTTCCGGACGTGGGGACCGATCGTCTGTATGCTGCTGAACCTCGGATCCCCGGCGGGCGCCGCTCCCGCCGCGGAGGTGGGTGCGCCCGCCGTCGAAGCGGAACTCCAGCAGGAGACCTACCTCTACGAGATCATGCGCCATCTCTATCGGTGGTATCTCGACGAAGCGGATATCGAGCCCATCATCCAGAAGAAGCAGGTTGTATTCCAGATTCGCCCGCTCCGACCGGAACTCGACGAGGGGGACAACAGCCGGTTCGCGGCCATCCGCATGCCCGAACTGAATATCGAGGCCACCGTGAAACGCGCTGATTATGTCATCGACGAACTGGGCATCGCGGTCAAGAGTGACACCTACAAGATCATCAGCGTCAAGCGCGAGATACCCTCGGAAGTGAAGCAGCAGGACTCGACGGAAGTCGTCATCGAATACAGCGTCCTGCGGGATTATCTGTTCAAGACCCGCAACCAGAGTCGCTTTCCCGAAGGAGATCTCCTGGCGCACATGCGCCATGCCGTCCGGAAGAAGCTGGAGGGGATGGGGCGCGCGGAGGAGATCAGGAACGGCGCCGGACCGCCGGTCGTCCATTTCGCCCCCCTGTCACCCGTGGCCAACGAAGCCTGGGTATTCGTAGAGGATAAGCGACTGCTGATTCGATGCGCGTCCGACCTCGATCTCGAGAACCCGGCCGTCTGGGAGCATGATGACCTGGCCGTGAACATCTACGAAACCGACAGACAGACCGTCGTGTCCCTGGATGAAGTGGCCGGCAGCAACGCCTACATGACGCGCGATCAGGTTGGCCGTGCGCTGTTCAACTGCATCATTCTCGGCCGGCGCGTACAACTCGAGCCGCTGAAGGCAAGCGCCGATGAGTGACATGGCCCAACTTTCACTCTTCGACCTTCCACCGCAACCTATTTCAACCCCCGCGACTTCACATTCGGGACCATATGTGAAGCAAATCATGGAATTCGACCCCCTTCCCCGTGCAGATCCCGGGCTC
Source organism: uncultured Planctomycetales bacterium (assembly GCA_964455315.1). Classification (GTDB taxonomy): domain Bacteria; phylum Planctomycetota; class Phycisphaerae; order UBA1845; family PWPN01; genus CAYVVX01. The sequence goes on from CAYVVX010000027.1 coordinate 15,863, forward strand.
CAGGCACCGCCCGCGTCAAATGTGAAACCTTCGCGAAAACGGGGCGGATATGACCATTTCGGCGAGCACATACGTTATCTGTCCGTTGAGGAATGGAATCAGTTCCTCGATGCCATCGTGGACTACCGCCACAAGCTGATCATGCGGACCATCTACGAGCTGGGCTGCCGGGTGGGCGAGTTCACGCGGATCCAGCTCAAGCACCTGGCCTTCGCCCGCAACACCGTCTACTTCCCCGCCGAGAACACCATGACCCGCCAGCGCCGCGTGAGCCACCTGCCGGCCGGGCTGATGAACGAGATCCGCAGCCTGCTGCGGGCCGAGGGACGCATGGCCATGCGCAGCGACCGCATCGCCCGCCCCAACGACTACTTATTCCACCCCTCCTCCGATCCCCGCCGGCCGTACACGCCGAACCGGCTGCGGCAGATCTTCCGACGCTACATCCTGCTCACCGGCCTGGACCGCGCTTACGCCACCGACCGCCGCGGCCGGGCCCTGCACGAGCTGACCATCCACTCCCTGCGGCACAGCCACATCATGCACTACGTCCACGTGCACCAGTTGCCGCTGACCAAGCTGAAGATATAAGAAGTCGGGCACTCAGGTTGTCCGTTGGGTACATTGGTGGT
>CAYVVX010000028.1:0-16223 GCA_964455315.1 uncultured Planctomycetales bacterium
GTGATCCGAGGCGTTCAGTTCATCGACGGACTCAGGAAGGACGCCGCCTGATCAGACGCGATCCACAGGAATTGAATATAGCTCGATGGTAGCTTATGGCGGTTTCACCTCTGGTGAGTATCAGCACTCGCGGCTGAGGCTCTTCTTTCCTTCACAGGCAGCGGCTTCATCGCGTGGTCTCGCCTGCCAATTGGAATTAAGGCCAATTCTTCCAGCGGATCAGGGAAATTCAGTGATACGCGGTGGAACTGCCTGATGATGGGCAATTTGCAGGTTGACTGGTAATACCAATATGGTTTAGAATCGTTTTCATGAGCGAGGGCAGCACGACCAAGACCACGACAGAGGTTGTAAGTCACGCCCTCCGCAAAATGCTCGCGCTGGGAGAATTGGGCCACCCTTTACCGCCGGAGCGCCAGTTGGCCAAGCTGTTCGGGGTCAGCCGGGTCACTTTGCGACGGGCCATGGATGCCCTTGAGGCCGGCGGCACCGTCGAGCGCGTGCAAGGCAGGGGAACGTTCTCCGCCCACGGCCCTGCAATCGTCTCCCCCGCAACTCTGCTGGAAGGCCCCACGCCGACGCTGGCGGTTCTTACCCAGCAAACGGGTGCCTGGTTCAATCCACATTTGTCACCCTGGACCTGGAGGGTTTGTCTCGCAATCCAGGCCTCCCTTTCCGCGCCCCAGATCGACCTGATGGTGGTGAACAGTGATCGCTTTCTGGACGCAGCCGGTGATATGGAAATCGGCGGGACCGTGCTGCTCGGTGTCATCGCTCCAACCCATCTCTGGTCAATTCGGCAGTACAACGCGCTGGCTTCGCTGGGTCTGCCGTTTGTAGGGCTGGGGCGGACCAGTGTCGGGATGTACTTCAACATCGTTGACCTGAATTACGGGCCGGGCCTGGAAGAGGCTTTTTGTGAGATCGGCCCGCGACTAGATGACCGTGTTCTGATCGCCGGTGATCCTGACCCCCCGGAAACGGACCGGCAATGCTGGCTTCAGTTTGTGTTGAGGCAGCTCGATCGACGCGGTGTGCCCTCTGACGCCATCGTCATCCGCCCGGGCGGCATGTTCGAGCAGCAGGGCTACCTGGCGACCCGATGGTACATCAAGGAGTTCGGGTTGCCGACCCTGGTTCTCTCAGACTTCGATCTGAGCGTCGCGGGCGCCTATCGGGCCATCCAAGCCCACGCCTCAGAGGACCAGGCCGGAGAGATCGACGGGCGGGTTCGCTTTCTGGGCAGCGGCGATATGGAGATCGGCAAGCACCTCCGTCCGAAGCTCAGCACGCTCCGTTGTGACTATGAAGCAGTGGCCGATGCGGTCATCGAAATGCTGGAGGCACAGCGTCGAACCAAACGCTGCCAGGGATTGCGGGAGATCGCCGCGCGATTCATCCGCAGAGAGTCGACCTCGGTCCGCCCGTCGCCGACGAGTGTCCAGTCCGAGTCCCTTACGGTTCCCGGCAAGCGCGGTTAGTCAAGTCGGATATCAGTCATGGCATCCTTCTCCGGAACAATCGGGCTGGTCACCGGCGCGGGACGCGGCATCGGCAGGGCGACTGCGCTGGCGCTGGCAAAGTCCGGAGCGACCGTGGCTGTCCACTATCGACAAAGCCGCCGCGCTGCGACTGAAGTGCTGGAAGAGATGCAGGCATCGGGCGGATCGGGCCTGCTGGTTCAGGCGGATCTTACCCGGGGCGAGGAAGTTGTCCGCATGTTCCAGTCCATTGACGAGATCGCCAATGGACGGCTCGACTTCCTGGTGAACAACGCCGGCGAGTGGATGGACAAACGACCCATTGTCGAATGCGACGAAGCCGACTGGGATCGCATGATGGCGGTCAACTGCAACAGTGTGTTCCTGTGCTGCCGTGAAGCCGCGCGGCGAATGATTCCACGGCGATCGGGGGCCATCGTCAACGTCGGCTCGGTGGCCGGTCACACGGGCGGAGGCGGCGGCACCGTACCGTATGCCGCGGCCAAGGCGGCCGTGCACACGCTGACGCGCGGTCTGGCCCGGGAGCTCGGCGGTCAGGGCATTCGCGTGAACGGCGTGGCTCCCGGCGTGGTGGATACGGAGATGCTGCAGGGCAGGATTTCTGAGCAGGCGGACGCCGCGCTCAATGCGATGACTCCGCTGGGCAGGCGGGGCAAGCCCGAGGAGATCGCCGCGATCATCCTGCTGCTGCTGTCGCCGGGGGCGTCTTTCATGACTGGTGAGATCGTGGACGTGAATGGTGGTTTGCTGATGCGCTAGGGAGAAGCGCTATGTCGATGCGGATGCTACGGACTGCATACACGGTGTCGGACATGGATCGTTCGCTGCAATTCTACCGCGATCTGCTGGGGTTGCGGGTCGTGCGGGACAAGCAGCGCAGCGGCGTATCGTTCGAGCGGCTGCTGGGCATCGAGGGCGTGACGCTGCGCGTGGTCATCCTCGAAGACGGCAGCAGCGGGCATCTGCTGGAACTGGTCGAGTTTCTTTCTCCACCGGCCAGAGGGCGGAGACCAAGGGAGGATGAGATCGGTGGGAGCACCATGTGCTTCGTCGTAGATGACGTTGCCTCCCTGCACAAGCGGCTGATAGCGGCCGACGTGCATGTCCGCAGCGAGCCCGTGGACTTCGTGCAGGAAGGCCGTTCGGTGGGCAGGATCATGACTGCCTTCGACCCCGACGACATTCCGGTCGTGCTGCTGGAGAAGGAAACGTGATCACGGGCACACCCCTGGCCGAGCGTCTGGAGCAGGCTTACGCGGGAGCCGTGTATGACGTGCTCCGTGCCCGCGGGCATCGCAACTGCGTGCTGCCGCACGAGATTCGCCCGATCAACACCGGCTGGAAGCTGGCGGGCCCGGTCTTCACGGTGAGTGGACATGTGGAGGAGGGACTCGACGAGCATCAGACCTTGCTGGCCTGGACGGGCCTGCTGTCGAAGGTGCCGCGGGACAGCGTGGTGGTGTGCCAGCCGAACGACTCCCGACTGGCCCACATGGGCGAGCTGTCGTCGGAGACGATGCAGCTTCGCGGCATACGCGGCTACATCGTTGACGGCGGCTGCCGGGATTCGCATTTTATCGAGCGGATCGGCTTTCGCGTGTTCTGCCGCTACTTCACGCCGGTCGACGTGGTTGGCCGGTGGATTCCAGATGGCCTGGGCGAGCCGGTGATGATCGGAGAGGTGCCCATTCGCACCGGCGACTATGTGTTCGGCGATCGCGATGGCGTCGTTGTCATCCCCGAGGCATGGTCCGAAGAGGTAGCCGAAGAAGTGGAGCAGGTGATGCGCACGGAGAACCGGGTACGAACCGCGATTCTTCAAGGCATGGACCCGCAGGCAGCGTATCTGAAGCACGGCAAGTTCTGAGTTCACGTGCCGAGCGTGATGGCGATCGAGATGGACACCGATCATGAATGACTTCCGAATCCATCCCTTTTCCATGGACGTGACCCCGCCGATCGGAGACATTGTCTGTGGCGGACTGCAGGAGGTCTCGGTCGGGGTCGAATCCCGGCTGGAGCTGCGCGGATTGGTGTTGAGCACTGGTGGGAGCCGCTACGTGCTTGCGGCCATCGACTACTGCTACATGATCGGTCGGTCGCACGAGAGGTTCGTCAACGCGCTGGCCAGGGCCGCGGGTGTTCCCGCATCGCAGGCGACAATCCACAGCAACCACGTTCACGATGCGCCGCTTCTCCATGAAGAGTGTCATGCCCTCATCCGAGAGTATGATCCCCGGACAACACTGCACAACGAGCAGTATGTTGCCGACGTGATGGAGCGGGCGGCGGCGGCGGTCAAAGTGGCGCTCGACAAGGGCGGTGTTGAGGTCGGCTCGGTGGGTTTCGCCAGTCACGCGGTGCACGAGTTCGCGAGCACCCGGCGCGTACTCGGTCCGGACGGCTCATGCCGCATTCGGTGGAGTGTCTGTGCGGATCAGGACATCCGCAGTGCACCGGAAGGCACCATCGATCCCATGCTGGATCAGATCACCTTTCATGACCGCGGCGGCCGGCCGCTGGTTTGCCTGAACTTCTACGCCTCTCATCCCCAGGTCTCCAACCGCCGGGGCTTCTGGTCGGCGGATACGGTGGGTATTGCCCGCGAGCTCTTCGAGGAAACGCATCCCGGGGTCATGTGCATTTACTTCGACGGATGCGGAGGCGACATCGCCGCCGGCAAGTACACCACCGCCAACCGCCCGCGCAATCGACTGGTCTTCGGCGTGCGCCTGTTCGACGCCATGGAGGAGGCCTTCCTCAAGTGCCGGCCCGAGCCCGTCCGGTCATTCGAGTGGAAGGATGACGTCATCAACGTGCCGCTGGCGGCCGTGCCGCGGGGCATGTCGGAATACGAATCGGTCATGAAGGACGCGCAAGCTCACAGCAGGGACAAGTACCTGGTCGGTCTGAAGCTTCTCCGGCTGCGCGGCGACATCAAGCGGTATCCCTTTCGATTGACGCTGCTGCGTCTGAATGACATGGGCGTGCTGTGCCTGCCGGCGGAGTTGTGCGTTGAGTATCAGCTCCACGCCAAGGCATTCTGCTCCGGAAGGCTGGCGGTGAGTGCATACGGCGACTGCTTCCTCAATTACGTCGCTTACGACAAGGCATTCGCGGAGGGCGGCTACGAGGTAAAGCCCGAATGGACCGAGGTCGGCCCGGGCATCGAGCCGATCCTGAAGGGCGGCATGGAACGTATTCTGGGGGGCACGGCATGACGCATTGCCGGATGTACATCGACGGCCGGTGGTGCGACGCCGCCTCCGGTGAAACCTACGACGCGATCAATCCCGCGCTGGCCGAGCCGTTCGGCACGGTTGCCAAGGGCGGACGCGAGGATGCCCGGCGCGCCATAGCCGCCGCGAACAAGGCGCGCGAGACCTGGTCCCGCGTTTCACTATGGGAGCGTTCGGCGATGTGCGTCCGCGTCGCGGAGGTGATCGACGCGCGCAAGGCCGAGCTGCGGGATATTCTCTGCACTGAGTTGGGCAAGCCCTTCCACGGCGAGGCGGCCGATGAATCCAACGAGACGTCCGTGCCCTGGCGCATCGCCGCCGAACAGGCCAAGTATTTCGAAGGTCACACCAAGCCCGCGGCCGATGCGAGCAAACGTGTGCTGACCTTCTGGCGCCCCCGGGGCGTCGTGGCGGTACTGACCCCGTGGAATTTTCCGGCGGCGATCCCCGGCGAATACCTGCCCTACGCGATGGTCATGGGCAACACGGTCTGCTGGTCTCCGGCGCCGACGGCGGCGGCGACGGCTGTGAAGCTCATGGAATGCATCCATGAGGCCGGCGTGCCTGCTGGGGTCGTCAACCTTATCACCGGTCCCGGCGCGGAGGTGGGCGATGAGCTGGTGGTGAACCCGGGCACGCACGCCGTCGGCATGACCGGCTCGCCCGGGACGGCACGGATCATCAGCGCCCGCGCCGGGCTCAAACCGAGAGTGTTCGAGCTCGGCGGCAACGGGCCGATTGTGATTCTTCCGGATGCCGATCCAGCGGCTATCGCCACCAGCATCGCCTTCGCATGCTATTACGGAGCCGGGCAGGTGTGCTCCTGCGCGGAGCGCATCCTGGTGGCCGAGCCGCTCAAGAAGCGGTTCGTCGAGGCGATGGTCGCGGAGGCGGCGCACTGGAAGCTCGGAGATCCGCGCGATCCGTCGGTGAACATGGGCCCGCAGAACAATCTCGCCGTGGTCGAGAAAATGACCGCCCATCTGGAGGACGCCCGGGCGAAAGGGGCCAAAGTGGTTCGTGGTGGTAATCGCCCGCAGCGGGCCGGATACTTTTACGAGCCGACGGTGCTGGTCGATTTCCCGCCGAATGCGGTGGTCAATCTCGAGGAAACCTTCGGGCCGATCGCCCCGATCGCCTCGTTTACCTCGGAGGATCAGGCTTGGGAGTACATCCGGGCATGCGACCTGGGTCTGGTATCTTCGGTGTTCACGCGTGATGTGGATGAGGCCTGGCGCTGGGCGGAGGCGTCGAATACCGGCATCACCGTGGTGAACGACTGGACCCATTTCTGGGAGCACCATCTGCCCTTCGGGGGGATGGCGTCCAACGCGAGCGGCGTGGGACGCATCGGCGGCCGGCACATGCTCGAGTTCATGAGTGACCTCAAGACAATCGCCTTCAGTGTCGGTGGTCCGGTGGTCGGTCCGTCTCTGTGGACGAAGGAGGCGCCGTTGTGACACGGGCGTCGAGGAGGGCAGGGAGATGAACATCATGCGGGCGCACCATGTCGGATTCACGGTGCGGGACGTGGATCGGTCGGTGGCATTCTACCGGGACGTGCTCGGGCTGGAACTGATCCGGATTTCCGACCGCGCCAGTATCCCTTCGTACGACCGGATGCTGGGATACAAAGATGTCAAGCTGCGTATCGCCGTGCTCACGCATCCGGTCAACGAGTTCGTGCTCGAGCTGGTGCAATATGTGAATCCGCCCGCGGCGGGAAGGGAGCTTGAGAATCGCTTCGTCGGTGCTGCGCATGTCGCGTACCGGGTCGCCAACGTGGACCGCACGTATGAGCAGATCCAGGAGGCTGGTTATGGAGCGATCAACGCTCCCACCGACATCGTTCGTGACGGCAAGAAGGTGGCTCGCGGGATGTATGCCCTGGATCCCGACGGTATCAGCATCGAGATATTCCAGGAGTTCGAGGACGTGGTGAACCAATGATCGCGAATCGAGAGGAATGTGCGCTGGTGACCGGCGCAGCCAGCGGCATCGGACGCGCGACGGTCGAGCGGCTGGTCCGCAAGCGGGTGCACGTGATCGCGCTGGACCGCAATGGGGACGGTCTGCGATCGCTGGTCGCGGAATTGGGCGCGGGCAACGTGACGGAGATCGTCTTCGACTTGAACCACACCTCGTCCATCCTCGCAATGCTGGCCGCTCCGGAAATCAAACGCCGCAGCATCACGCAGCTGGTGAACAACGCCGGCAGCTGGCCTCCCGCGAAGATCCTGGATCTCAGCGAGGAGACGTGGAACACGTGTTTCAGCGTGAACGTGACCGCCCCGTTTCTGCTGACGCGGGAGCTGGCGCCGGCCATGGCGGAAGCCGGCGGCGGCGCGATAGTCAACATCGCCAGCCGCAATGCCTTCCGCTCGAGTACGGGTAACGCGGCTTACGATGCCTCCAAAGCGGCCCTGGCGGCGTTCACACGCACGGCCGCGGGCGAACTTGCGGCTATGGGTATTCGTGTCAACGCGGTGTGCCCGGGGGTGATCGCCACGCCGGCGAACGCGGACCTGGGGCCGGATTTTGTAGCCGCGTATCGAAAGATCATTCCCATGGACCGTTTCGGTCGACCGGAGGAGATTGCTTCTATCATCACGTTTCTGCTCTCCGAGGAGGCAAGTTTCCTCACCGGAGAAACGATTGTCGCCGACGGCGGCCAGATTGCCTGCCAGGACAATGAGCGGTTTCTGGAAATCATGGACTTATCTCGTGCCGGTATGAGTGACTAAGCCACGGCCTGATTCCGGGCGGGCAGAGATGGTTCCTGGAGTGCGGCAATGCCTGAAACGACCAAGCCGATTCGCGTGGGGCTCATGCGTTGCGACACGCACGGGCTCTGGTTCGGGGCGCAGATGCAGCCCCATGACGCCCGGCTTCTGGAGCGTGCGGTCCCGGATCCCGATGACAGCGTGGAGACGTGGCTGCGGCGCGGCGTGCACTTCTTCTTCTACAGCCATTACTGCGCGCCGTGGCGTATGACCGCGCCGCGGGTCGAGGGGTTCGAAATCACCCGCATCTGGGACCGCGATCGACGGCTTGCTGAAATCGCGTCGGGCATCTTCGATAGCCGTCCAATTGTCTGCGATCGTATCGAGGAGGTCAGTGACAATGTCGACCTGGTGTTCATCGCCGACTGCAACGGCGACGGCAGCGATCATCTGGAGCTCAGCCGGCCGGGGCTGGAGAAGGGCGTGGCCACCTTCATCGACAAGCCATTCGCAGGCACCTTCGTTGATGTTTTGAGGATTCTGGCTCTCGCAAAGCGGCACGACGCCCCCGTCCTGTCCCTGTCCATCCTGCAGACCAATCCAGCGACTGCGCGTCTGGCGCTGCGGGCCGGCGAGGTGGGCAAGGTGTCCTTCGGTTCGGTCACGGGATTCTCGACGCACCCGGCCGCGCTGATCCACGGCGTCAGCATCGCCCACCATGTTTTCGGGACCGGGGTGGAAACGGTCCGCACGATGAGAACGCGAAAACATACGACGGTTCACCTGGATTACGGCGACCGGGACGATCGACCCGAGCATGGCGTGACCATCGAATGCGGCACGGCCAACTTCCGCTTCACGAACATGTACTGCTGTCTGTATGGCCGGGAAGGGGCCGTGCAGGGCGAGGTGATGAGCGACTGGAATGCCTCGGAAGGTTCGGCGCTGATCCTCGAACATGTACGCGACATGGTGCGAACGCGCGTGGCCTGCCCGCTTGGCAATGAGATGGCGGAAGGTATAGCGGTCATGGAAGCGGCTATCCGTGCAGAGGAGTCTGGCAGGGCAATTCGCCTAGCGGAACTGAAGGCTGAAGCCCGCCAAGGGGCTTAAGCCGGTGCGCGTTGCAGCGGCAGTCCGGAAGGTGCGGCAGCCGGAAAGGGATGGTCGATGCTCTGGGAAGAACTGACCTGGCCGGAAATCGCTGACGTGGACAGGAACACGCCGGTGGTCCTCCCGTTTGCCGCCTGCGAGCAGCATGGACACCATCTGCCGCTGTTCGTGGACACGATTCAGGTTACTGCGATCGCACGCGAGGCGGAGAGGCGTCTCAGAGAGCACATGCTGCTGGTGCCCACGGTCTGGCTGGGCGCGTCGCATCATCACCTGGATTTTCCGGGTACGCTCAGCCTGCGGCCATCGCTTTTCACCGAGGTGGTCAAGTCTGTAGCCGAATGTGTGCTCAAGGCGGGGTTTCGGCGGCTGATCTTCCTCAACGGTCACGGCGGGAACCACACACCGATCGCGCAGGCCCTGACGCAGCTGGTCGGCGAGGATGATCGCGCAGACGACGCGTGCCTGGTGCTGGCGAGCTGGTGGGAGAGCTTCGGGCGGAAAGCCCGCGAGGCGATGAGCACGCCGAAGATGACTCACGCGTGCGAGTACGAGACCTCCCTGATGCTGGCGCTGCGGCCGGACCTGGTGAAGATGGACCGCATCCGCGAGGCGGAGCAGCGGCTGTCCAACGACTGGGTGCGCAGCGAAAACGAGCACGCCAGTCGCGTGGCGGTGTTCCACCGATTTCGCCGCTGGACGGCGGCAGGCTCCATGGGCCGACCCTCGGCAGCTACACGTGATAAGGGTGATCGCCTGATGTCGGAAGTATGCGAGGATTTCGTTCGCCTGCTGCGGGATATTCTTGATTGGCCCGCGCTCGACGCGATTGGACCGGAAGCATGACGCCAACCACCACCGGAGGTTGCCCATAGATGTCGGGGCTTGACTGGACCATCGTTGTTGTCTGCGTGGTGGCTCTGAGCCTGTTCAGCATATGGACGTCCCGGTACATGCAGGGAGTGGCGGATTTTCTGGCGGCCAACCGAACCGGTGGGCGGTACATGATGACGCTCGCCCAGGGCATGTCGGCGACGGGCGCGGTCTCGCTGATTGCCTACTTCGAAGTCCACGCGCGGGCGGGTTTCCCGCCGATCTGGTGGGGGCTGATGCATCTGCCGGTAACGGTAATCATCGTGCTGACCGGCTGGGTGTACTATCGGTTTCGACAGACGCGCTGCCTCACCATGGCCCAGTTCTTCGAGCGCCGCTACAGTCGACCCTTCCGAGTATACGCCGGGATCATCACGTGGGCCTGCGGCGTAGTCAACTTCGGGATTTTCCCGGCTGTGGCCGCGAGGTTCTTCGTCTACTTCTGTGGTCTTCCGCCAACGTTCAGTCTTGCCGGCGTCACCATCTACACCTATATCCCCATCATGATCGTGACCCTAGGCATGGCATTGGGGTATACCTGCCTTGGCGGGCAGATCACGGTGATGATCACGGACTGCGTCCAGGGCATCGTCTGCATGGGCATTTTCGTGGTCACGGGCTTCTATCTGCTGAACGCTGTCGGCTGGGTGAACATCACCGAGGCGCTGAAAACGTCGCCCGTGAACCAGTCGATGCTCAATCCCTACGACACCTCCGAAGTCGGCGACTTCAACGTGTGGTTCTACCTGATTGGCATATTCGGTGTCTTTTACGGCTACATGTCGTGGCAGGGCAGTCAGGCCTATTACGCATCCGCACTCAATCCCCATGAACAGAAGATGGGACAGATCATCAGCATCTGGCGGCAGTTACCGCTTAACGCCATGCAGGTGATTCTGCCGGTGGCCGCGGTGGCGTTTCTGGTCATGCCGCAGTTCGCGGATCGGGCGGCGGGTGCCCACGCGGCGATGGCGCAGATCGTCGACCAGACCGGCAACGAGACCATCGTCAGCCAGATGAAAGTGCCGATCGCACTGGCCCACATGCTGCCCACGGGGCTCAAGGGGTTGTTCTGCTCGCTGATGATTTTCTTCCTCATCACCACCCAGGACACCTATCTCCATTCCTGGGGAAGCATTTTCGTTCAGGACGTCATTCTGCCGTTCCGCACGCGACCGTTTACGCCCCAGCAGCAGCTTCGGCTGCTCAGGTACTCCATCGGCTTTGTGGCCGTGTTCGCCTTCTTCTTCAGTGCCCTGTTCCGGCAGACCGAGGCGATCATGTTCTTCATGGCCATTACCGGCGCGATCGTCAGTGGCGCCGGCGCGGTGATCGTTGGCGGGTTGTACTGGAGCCGCGGCACATCGGCGGGGGCGTGGGTGGCAATGAGCATCGGATGGGTCATGGCCGTCGGCAGAATCGTCCTCCAGCAGCTTGAGGGGCGCTTTGCCGAGGTGAGTGAGCGCGGCGCCTTCCTGGGCATGATGGATTACGTCAATTCCATCAACAGCCAGGTGATCTGGTTCTGGATCATGATGGCGTGCATCGCGGCTTACATCCTGGTATCGCTGATGACCTGTAGGCAGCCGGTGAACATGGACCGGGTGCTTCGACGCGGGCGTTACGCGGAAGCCAGCGACCACATCATCGTCGCGGAGGAGCCCGTCTCGCTGTGGTGGCGGATCACGGGCATCACGCGCGAGTTCTCGCGCTGGGACCGCTGGCTCGCAGGAGCCTTGATCGTCTGGAACGGTGCATGGCTGGCATTGTTCCTACTGGGCACGCTGGCGTACTGGGGCGGCTTCCTGCCGGAGGGCATCTGGCCGGATTTCTGGGGGTTCTGGGTTTATCTGCATCTCTGGCTGGGGGTTCCCCTGCTGGTCTGGCTGTCGATCGGTGGTTACCGAGACATCCGTGACGTGTTTGCCCGACTGAACATCGGGTCACGCGATCAAGGTGATGACGGGCGCGTTGAAGAGCAGGTGTGGCAGGATGAACCGGCCAACAGCCCGCCGAAGGGCACCGGCCCCGCGCCGGACGCGCTGTCACCCGGCCGGGGCGATCTGGATTCTGCATCATGAGCTACCCCCTGATCCTTCACGTCAACTACGTCGAGCAGGGTCAGTCCATCGACGACATGTGCCGGCTCGCGGTCAGGTGGGGGTACGACGGGATCGAGTTCAGGCGCAAGCGCACCGGGGTGCCCGAGTCGGTCGATGGGTACCTCGACGCGATTGCCGCTTCCAGGGACAAGCATGGGCTTCGTCAGGTCATGTTCGGTGGTCCCGGGCCTGATCTGATGCAGGCCGACGCTGTGCAAAGGGAGCGTGTCCTCGACGAGTGCGCTGCGTTCTACCGGGCGGCGGCGTCCAGGTTTGAACTCTCCGTCTGTAATATCCTGACTGGAGAGGTGCAGAACCCCGCCTGCCCACGGCACGTCTTCGAGCGTCACGGTTCACAGGCCTCGACGCCGGATCAGCAGCAGGCGGTGGTCCAGGGCCTTCGGATGCTCGGCGGAGTGGCGGCGGGGCTCGGATTCCGACTCGCGTTCGAGACCCACATGGTCTACCTGCATGACCTTCCGGAGCCGACACGCAAGCTGGTGGACGAGATCGAATCGCCCGCCGTGGGCATCAATTTTGACTACGGCAACATCGGGGCAATGAACGGGGCCCCGTCGCTGCAGGACGCGATGGCGATCTGTGGCGACCGCATCTACATGGTCCACCTCAAGAACTTCTTCCGAGTCCCCGGAACTACTCATCAGAACACCATCCGCTGCGGACTGGCCGACGGGGAAATCAATCATCGGGAATACCTGCGGCGGCTGCGAGCGATGGGCTTTGCCGGTCCGCTGGTCATTGAGGCGCCGCGCCCGGGAGACCGCGAGTGGTTCGCCATGGAGGATCTGCGTTACATTCGCGCGCTGCTTGACGAGATCGATTGAAGAGGAAACACGGCGATGGCAAGTGAACTGCGCATCGGGCTCATCGGGCTGGACACCTCACACGTGACGCGCTTCGCGGCGATCCTCAACGATCCCGCCTCGCCGCATCACCTCGCTGGTGCGCGGGTGACCGCGGGCTTTCCCGGGGCCTCGTCGGACTTCGAGCTCAGCCACTCGCGCGTGCAGGGATTCACCGATGAACTCCGTGGCCGCTACGGCGTCGACATCATGAGCTCGCCGAAGGCGGTCGCCGAAGCGGTCGATCTCCTGTTCATCACCTCCGTCGACGGTCGGCGCCATCGCGGTTTTCTCGAGGCGACCATCGGCTGCCGCCGACCGACGTTTGTGGACAAGCCGTTTGCCACCAGCCTGTCCGATGCGGAGGCCATGTTCGATCTGGCCGGTTCGGAGGGCGTGCCATTGATGAGCTGCTCGTCGCTTCGATATGCGGACAACTTCGCGGCCGCACTGGGCGAAGAGGAGATGGGGCGGATCGTGGGCTGTGACACCTATGGACCCATGAACGTCGAACCGACACAAGGAGGCCTCTTCTTCTACGGCATCCATTGCGTGGAGATGCTGGTGGCGGCTCTGGGGGCGGGCTGCCTCTGGGTACTGGATAAAGCCAACGCGCAGTCAGACCTGATCGCGGCAGAGTGGAGCGGGGGACGCACGGCGCTGATGCGGGGACAGCGCGGGGCGGAGACCAGATTCGCGGTCACGCTGCACAGGGAGAAGGGCTCGCGGTTCGTTGATATCACCGCCACCCAGCGCCCCTACTACGTCAGCATGCTGGAGGCCATTCTGGATTCGCTGCCTCAAGGGCGCAGCGATGTACCGGCCGAGGAGACCCTGGAGATCATCCGGCTCATTGAAGCGGCCAACGCGTCACGGCTGACCGGTGATCCTGTCAATCTGCCACGTTGAGCATCGCAACCCAGCCGCTGATCGCTCGCTGACAGAATCAACGATACTCACTTGCGCAGTCCGGATCAGCGGGGACGATTTGTCCGCTGTAGCAGCGTTGAAGCAAAGCGAAGTCCCCGATGTCCACATCATTGTCCCAGTCCAGGTCGGCCGCGTCACAGGCGAGCAAAGCAGGAGGCAAACCCACCGCGCCGAGACAGCCGCGCAAGAGGGCCAGATCGGCGCCATCGACATAACCGTCCCGATTCAGATCTGCCGGGGATAGAGCCGCGTTCAGCGTTACCAGCGTGTGCTCATCCGAGCTCAAGACAATCTGCGTTTGCGCGCTCAACGGTCCGGAGAGTGTGGCCCGTTGCCCTTCCGGCCGCAGGCTCGTCAGGAAACCGGCCCGCGGCGTTGCCGTGACGATGCGTTTCACGTTTTCGTAGCCATCCAGGAGCGCGACATCCACGGACACCTCCGCGTTGAGCAGTATGGGGTCGGCGGTGGTCAACTTGGTGGTGAGATCCCATTGCCGTGCCCAGGCGTCGCCGCTCCCGCCGAGTTCGACAGTGAGCAGCCGCACGTCTCCAGGCTGACGACGGTTTTCGAGCGCGATGCGGGCCGGAGCAGCCATGCCGCACACGGCCGGGTAGGCAACGCCGTACTCATCCTCGCCGACGCGGGCGGAGATTCGCAGCTTCACCGCCTGGGGCACCTGATTGAAGCGGACCAGGTTGGCAATACCCAGCAACGGCCAACCCACACCCGAACTGGTGAGGCCGTAATGCCGCAATTGCGCCGCTTCGGTGGCCGGCAGCAGGCGCAGGTCGTATTGGGCCAGATCGATCAACCCGCCGGCCAGTCCCCAGTTCCATACAAAGGGATCGCTGCCAATGCGGGCTTCCGGCGAGGTGCTGCCTTCGATGCCCGCGGTGGTGTTGCCCCCGCCGAGGAAACCTTCCTCGAGGACGGTACGGACGATGGAAGCGACTTGGGCGTCCGAGAGGATGGTGCCTTCACGACCCATCTCCGCAAGAAACGGAGCGACATGGGCGGCGTGTGAGAAATCCTCCGGGTCGCCGGCGCCATGATAGGTATAGGACCAGGCTTGGTTCCCGCGTTCGGTGAGGAAGAAGGCACTGGTCTCCTGAGTCTGGGCGATCTGCCGGGCGAGGGTGAGTTGGGCGTCGTCACCGGTGGCGTGGTACATGTCGTAAAGGACGGAGCCCATGGCGGCATCGGCGTTAGGGGCATCAAGCCGGTAAGGCTGTCCGAGGAAGGGGCGATACGCGGCACGGTTGCCGCTAAGATAGAAGAGGAAGTTGGTGTTGATGAAGTTGATGCTCTCCTGCGTCCTGGCGATGTACTCGGTCGCCTTGGGGGCGAAGAACGACAACGTCGGATCAGCGTTGACGATGCGGGCGAATTCGGCGAGCCCCTGCAGGATATGTCCGGTGGTGACCGCGGCGGATTCGTAGCCGCGCGAGCCGAAACTCCAGGCAGGGTCGGTGTAGGTCGTCGCGGGGTTGACATCATCGCGCTTAGCGAGCACGGCGTCGGCATGGGTGACGAGCTTGCCCAGGTAGTAGGTGTCTCCGGTGGCCTGATACATGCGCAGGTATGCCCGCATGATGTACGCTTCACCCCAGGACAGCGCGCCGGCCGTGTTTTCATACTGAGTGTAGCCGGCACCGCCGTTGATGAGTTGATCGGCTTGGTCGAAGACGGCTCGCGTGAAGGGGCTGGCATAACGGATACGCAGGGCCGGGCGTTGATCCGTGTTTCCTGCTTCGGACGATGCGACCTGGAAGTTGTCGTCGAGGTCCGCACCGCCGTTGTCGATCAGCGTCGACCAGTAGAGCATGCCCGCGTTGTTGGACGGCACCAGGATCCAATCGCGAACGCGATTTGACGGCACAGCAAAGGTGACCGGCAACCCGGACTGATTCATGACCTCCGCCGGGACGATGCGATACCGGACCGGCGACTGGTAATCCACTCCGGGAGCGAGCGGGCCCTGGGTGCCGCCGGCCCAGGGCTGGGCCATCGAGGAGCGCTGGTGGCGCCAGGTGACGTCGGGCTCGAGCCAGCTGGCGTTGGCGGGCGTCAGGGTGGCGAAGGACACGGGCATGTCCTGATCGGCGGAGGCGGAGGTGGCGACGGTGGTCACGGTGAAGCGGGCGGAGATCAGCCGACCCGCGAGATGGCTGAGAATCGGATCTGACAGGGGGAACCTGAACAGCACCGCGCGGGGCTCAGGATAGAAACTACCGAGATTCACAGCAGCGTCCTCGGCGCCCATCACCAGGTCGGGCACATGCCCATGGATGGCGTTGTCGACGCTGCCGGTGTACACGCCGAGAAGGGGCGAATTCGCGCCTTCGCGCACCTCGATCGTGCCGGCGGAGATGGTCGCCGCGCAGGCGATCACCGGAAGAACAGCGTTGCACCACGCAGGTCTTGATGGCATCAAACGATCCTTTCCTCTCCATTGTAATCTTCGGGTGGCGTGTCCCCGAGCGAAATCACCGTCAAACACGGGGATCGCCCCTGTTCAGCAGGTGAAGGCGACCGTCCGAATACGGGCGAATCTCATGGTGGACTGTTGAACCGAACCACGTAAAGCCGCCCCCCGCGTGGCTCGGCCACCAGTAACAGAAAACCCAGCGCTGCGACCGCGGCCATCACGGCACCGAGAACAAACACGAACGCGTACGAGCCCTGGCTGTCGCCCAGCCGGCCGGCGGTGAGTACGCCGAGCAGGACGATGGGCAGGAACATGGTGGTGGCGGTGCTGAGCAGCAGGCTGGGCTCACGTCCGGGGAGGAGTTCCACGCACATGTTGCCCAGGACGGTCGCGGCCAGGTTGGAGGAAAGCCCGCAGAGCCCGAAGGCCACGTACCAGCGCAAGCGCCAG